>CAYMWC010000062.1:0-25092 GCA_964393695.1 uncultured Pleurocapsa sp. | reverse complement strand
CAAGTAGCAAGTAGCAAGTAGCAAGTAGCAAGTAGCAAGTAGCAAGTAGCAAGTAGCAAGTAGCAAGTAGCAAGTAGCAAGTAGCAACTCAATCCCCTTACTTATTACTTATTACTTGTTATTTAAACCGTTATAGGTTAGTTAACAGTTTCTCTCTTTCTTCTTCACTTTATTGTGGAATTACCTGAAAATCAACCGTCGCAATAACTTCAGGATGTAGTTTGACTTCTGCTTGATAATCGCCAGTTTTACTGATGTCTGGTACTTCAATTCCACGACGATCTACTTCGATTCCAGCCTGTTGTTTAATCACATCGGCGATTTCTTGAGTCGTAACTGTACCGAAGATCGCGTTTTCTTCCCCTACTTGTTTGCGGATAGTTAATTTACCAATAGTTTTGAAAGCAACTTTTTTGTTTTCGGCTGCTTGTTTTTCTGCTAGTTTTTGTTGTCTTTCTTTTTCTCTTCTAGCTTCGACTTGTTTGATAATTCCTTTGGTTGCTATACTAGCCAAACCTTGAGGAACTAAATAATTGCGAGCATAACCAGGTGCAACCTCAACGATATCGCCGTTATTGCCTAATTTGCTAACACTTTGGTTTAAAACTACAGATACACGTTTAGCCATTGCTGATTTAAATTCTCCTATAAATGTTTATATTTATATTTTGATGTGGCGGTTTTAAGTTTTCACCTCAGGACTTCTTATTATATCAGCCAGATTATATCTGGTCTAGATAGATGCTGAAATTGACCGACTGGTTTTTAACTTCTTTAATAAACTCAACCTAGGATAGAAGAGAAAAAATAATAAATATTGTTAAATTTATATTTACAAATACACAAAAAAATGCAATCTAGCAATTAAAATAATTTCCATGACTAATCAAACATCTGTTCGTAACGAAAATCGAGCTATCTCTAGACAAAAAAAGGAAGCCAGAGAAAATTTAATTTTTGTCTCTATTGCCAGAAGTGGTATTTGGGTAGTTGGTATTCCATCTTGCGTATTTGGCATCGGTGAACGCACAATCGCAGCTTTAGCCAACGGCTATATATCTATTCTAGAAATCGCTCAGCTCTTTACTACATTTTTCGTGTTTGTAAGCTGGCTGTATTTGAAACCCGAAGTAAGTTTAGATAGTGCTAGTGGCAGTTCAAAAAGCTATCAACTAGATTTACCCTCAGAACAGCTTGAATTGTATAAAAGTATCATTAAAAACAGAATACTGGCATTGCAGGATCGACATAAGATCAGGCAAATATACATATTACCTTTTTCTCATATCTGCCAAATGTATCACTTGTTAAATTTGAAGCATTTGGAAACAATACATGGCTTTAGTCTCAATAATTTAAGGATTGTTAAAGTCAGTGATGTTCAACCTACACTTAGGGGAGGAATAATTAAATTTCAGACTGTTTTAGATTCCCCAATGAACGCTTTAAGAATAAAGCATTAGTAGCAAATGGCTTGAAAATAAGCCTCAAGATAGAGCTATGAAACAATATTGTTAGTCATCTTTGCTTAATAGACTTGTTGCTCCTAAAACTAAATTTTTTTCAAGAATTGAAGAGTATGTTTGACATTGACTCATCACAAAATCTAGCTAAAGACACTAACTCTGCTAATGCTACAATCGCAATTAAAAGCGGAATTTGGTTTTTAGGTAATCTTGCTTGGTTATTTGGAATTATCGATAGAAGCCTGGATATATTTGCACAAGATTGTTTATCTATTATTAGTATTACCCAGCTCCTCATAACTTTGTTTTTGTCTGTATGCTGGTTGTCTCTCAAACCTAACTGGAAAGGGATTACTCGCAAACCTCTAAAGAAAGTCTCTTAAATGTTTGGCAATTGCCTTTTTTTTACAGCCTTTTGGAAGAGAATTAGGAGTACTCCAATGCCTGTAAATACCAACGCTAAAATGTGACTTGATGCAGAAGCGAAGGCGACCAGAATTATATCAAATAATAACGCGATCGCTGGTATGATATAGGGAACTTTAAAACCATTAGTTTCAGGATCTCGACGTTTGATCAACAGCAGCGATAGGTTAACCAGACAAAACATTGCCAAAATTAAGGTGGCGGTAGTTCCTGCTAAAAATTCTAGTGTTCCAGAAAGTGATAGAAAAATAGCAATTGGTAAAATAACTAGAAACGTTCGATAGGGGGTGGCTCTGCGTCGATGTAATCTCCCTAGCCAAGCTGGCAATAACCCTTCACGGGACATCCCAAACAGCAGTCGCGAGGCTGTGACAAAGTTGAGCAGGGTTGTATTAAGTACGGCAAACAGAGCAATAATTGTAAAAACGACCTGGGGGAAATTGGGCTGCGCTCGACGTACCACATCTAGTAGCGGAGCTTCTGAAGCAGTAAGCTCTGAAGGATTGAGTACCTGAAGTGCCAGCCAGGAGACGAGTATATAAATTACACCAGCGATCGCTAAAGCAATTAGGATAGCTCTTGGAACATTGCGTTCAGGATTTTTAACTTCCTCTGCCACGTTAACAATATCCTCAAAGCCAATGAAGGCATAGAAAGCTAGTGCTGCTCCCTGAACGACTGCGACCCAACCTATGGTTTGTTCATTGGGGACAGCAGCAGGATTAGCTGTGCCACCACCACTCAAAAATAAGATTGCCACCAAAATCACAATCAAAAGACCTGTAACCTCGACAGCTGTGCAAACAATATTCAGAGCCGAAGATTCTTTCATACCTCTGAAATTAACAAATGCCAGGATGGCAAAAAGTGCTAAGACAATCAGCCAAGCTGGAATAGCTGGTGCAAAAGCATTAAGATAACCAGCAAATGCTTTCGAGAGTGTTGCCATCGAAACTAAACAGGTACAAAACATTAACCAGCCGACTAAGACTGATAGCCAATTAATGCGAAACGCTCTATGGACAAAGCAGGCAACTCCTCCGCTTTGGGGAAATCGACTACCAAGCTCCGCATAACTTAAAGCCGTGAATGCTGCAACAACCATCGCAGTTAAGAAGGAAGCCCAAACTAAAGTCCCAGAAAGTCCAGCAATTTTGCCGATTACTGCATAAATTCCAGCACCTAGAATATCACCAACTCCATAAATTATCAGCGTTGGCAATCCAAATACTCGTTTGAGTGAATCTGCTTCTGAATTGACATTTACATCTACATTTGTCTTCATTTTTTTAATTTATGAGGATTGAAACTAAAATCACTATTTAAAAACCCAAAACTTAACAGATGTGAAAAATTTTCAGGGTTAAAACAACAGTCCTAAATAATTCGTGAAAATAACAAATGATAAAAGATTAACGATGCTCAACAGAATAATTTTTACAACTCAATTAGAAGTGTTATATAATTTTTCTAACTCACAATCATTTTAAATTCTGTAGCCTTTGATATCACTTACATACAAATTTGTCAGGACAAGATTATAACGTTTTGTTGCATTCAACCCTAAAAAAAACACAATAAAAATTGAAAAATAGTATTGAATTAACTGCTCTAAATGTTATAGCAATCACGAATCATATGTAAGAAAGCAAATAGCCTAGCTTCTGGAGGGGCTGTCTTTTGAGGTCTCCTCAAAAGGAGGACGCGATGTCGGAGGTCTCCTTCGACATTTCAGCCGTCCGTTTTGTAAGCCCCGTCCTCCTACCTTTTAAATGAGCTTTGCGATCGCCATTGAAACTAATCTAGAGATCTTCTAACTTCTTACCTTTAATGTCGAAAGAAGGCTCGCGCTGTAATCTTTGATTACAGCGACGATTATGAGTAGTCAATAATAAATATCCTCCTGGCTTGGTAATTCTAGATAATTCTTTTAACCATGCAAACTGCATATCTTCAGATAAATGAGTAAATACAGAGATTGAATAAACTAGATCAAAATAATTATCGGCATATTCTGTTGGAGGTAAATGAGGATTAACAGCATATTCTCCAAAATTAGCTAGATTTTCTTGACACCAAGTAATTGCCTCGGGATCGATATCTGTTCCAAAATATTGATATTTGGAGTCTAGTTGTTGCAACCAAGTAATTACTCTGCCACAACCACAACCAAAATCTAAAATTCTAGCTCCTGGGTTTAAAGTAATTGCTTCAGTTTTTATAGTATTGTGCAAAATGTGAGCAATATAATATTTTTACCCACATGATAGTAATTGCTTTGTTCTCTAACGCCTCCCACTCTTTCGATTAAGTCATCAGAAGGACTGGGAGGTAATTTATCGTCTTTGGTAATTGGTAAGAGAGAATCCTTGATTTTAATAATTCCTCGACGTTTTTCTCGCCACCCAAATTCTAGATAATGATGCCAGCCAGATTTTAAGTCACCCATCTTGACTGCTGCTAAGACATCAGGATTTTTCTCTAGATAGAATTCTTCGTTAAATGTTTGGAAGATTATTTTTTTGTTCACCGTTACTGAAGCAATTATGCTTACTCTAGATTACAGATAAGCTTTTCCACATATAAGAGGTATGATCAGAAATCAGATCTTTCTTTCGATATCATAAATAAAGCTTAAAGCTTATAGTGAGGTAGTGCGGTCTTGGGGGAAACCCCCATGAGCAACTGCTGAACCCGAAGGGCTTAGTGCTTATAGCTAAAATATTATGACTTCTATTCTCGAACAGCTTCAAGACTCCGTAAGTCAAGCTTTAGTGGCTGCTTTTGGCGCAGAATTAGCAAATACAGACCCTTTAGTTGCTTCTACTAATAATCCTAAATTTGGTGATTATCAATCCAATGTTGCTTTATCTTTAGCAAAACCTCTCAAACAAAATCCGAGAGCGATCGCCCAAGCAATTATCGACCAACTTCAAATTGAGGAGATGTGTGAGACACCCACAATTGCTGGCCCAGGATTTATCAATTTTATGGTAAAATCCGATTATATTGGGTATATGCTATCCAAAATCCAGTCAGATCCCAGATTAGGTGTTGAAACAACCAAAAATCCGCAACGAATTATAGTCGATTATCCTAGTCCCAATGTTGCCAAACAGATGCACGTGGGACATTTGCGATCTGCAATTATTGGTGAGTGTCTCAGTCGAATTTTAGAATTTGTTGGTCACGATGTTCTACGTATCAGTCATATAGGTGATTGGGGTACTCCTTTTGGGATGTTAATTGCTTATTTGAGAGAAGCTTATCCTGAAGCTTTAACAACCCAGCAAGAACTAAATTTAGGAGAACTAGGCACTTTTTATCGTCAGGCAAAGAAAAGATTTGACGAGGATGAAAATTTCCGTGAGGCTTCTAGACAGGCAGTAGTACAGTTACAGGCAGAAGATCCAGCCACCATCAAAGCCTGGAAAATTGTCTGTGAATTATCCAGTCGTTCCTATCGCCAAATATACGACTTGATGGGATTATCAGCATTCATTGAACAAGGTGAATCCTTTTACAATCCTTTTTTAGCCGACACCTTACAAGAGCTAGATAAATTAAATCTCCTAGAAGCCAGTGAAGGAGCAATGTGTGTCTTTCTAGAAGGTTTTACCAATAGAGATGGCGATCCTTTACCGTTAATTGTCAAAAAATCTGATGGGGGATATAATTATGCCACGACGGATCTAGCAGCCATTCGTTATCGAGTTAGAGAAGACAAAGTCCAGCGCGTTATCTATCCCGTAGGTTCAGAACAAAATAATCATTTCGCTCAAATCTTTCAGGTGGGTAAACGTGCAGGCTGGATTACAGAACAACACGACTTTGTTCACGCGGAATTTGGGTTAGTTTTAGGAGAAGATGGCAAAAAGCTCAAAACTCGTTCAGGAGAGGCGATTAGGCTACAAGATTTATTAAATGAAGCCATAGAGAGAGTTCGCGCTGACTTAAAAACTAGGTTTGCTGAAGAAAATAGAAGCGAGACAGAAGAATTTATTAACCATGCTGCGGAAGTCATTGGTATTAGTGCCGTTAAATATGCTGATCTTAGCCACAATCGTGTCTCAGATTACAGGTTTAGCTACGATAAAATGCTAGACCTTAAAGGTAACACTGCTCCTTATTTACTTTACGCTTATGTACGGGTACAAGGAATTAGTCGTAAAGGCAATATTGATTTTGCCAAATTAGCCGATGTCGAAATTGTTTTAGAACAAGAAACTGAATTAAGTTTAGCTAAACATATCTTGCAATTTGAGACAAATATTAAAGATGTCGAAAAAGATTTATTACCTAACCGTATTTGCTTATATTTGTTTGAGTTAAGTCAAAAATTTAATCAATTTTACGACCAATGTCCTGTTTTACAAGCAGATGAACCTCAAAGAACTTCACGTTTAATCTTGGCTGATTTAACTGCTCGAACTATTAAGTTAGGGTTGTTTTTATTAGGAATTGAAGTATTAGAGAGAATGTAATCACTTAATGGACACTAGAAATTTTACTGCTTGACAAACGAAACAATGATGAAGTTTATAAACAACTCAGGCGAAAAATGTAGAGAATTTATTTATAAGCTACAAAATCGAGGCAAAATTAAGTTAAGGGGGTCTGAGGCAGTAAACCTCCATCAGTGCCTCAGAAAAGTCAGATGAAACTATCTTTATTCGCAGCTTTATTTCGGAATATCGGTTTAGCGATCGCGCAGCGTGGGCTATGCTCAATCGCGCAGCGTACCCTTCAGGTAATCGCCTCAATCTTGTTGTTAATCGAATTAACTATCGTCTATCCTTTACCTACTGCAACTTCTTTGCTCGCACAGGCTGAAACAGGATCATCCCTCGACACCACTGCAACGCCACTGCCACAAACATCAACAATCCAACAAGATTCACAAAACACGCCACAGATTGAGACTCCACCAGAAAATCCAAATCCCACGACTGAATCCACTCCTAATCAAGAGCAAACCGAGTCTGGTGGCCCTTACGATCTTAAAGCAATTCAGAAATCTTATAAATCGCTTTATGGTTCTTGACAGCTAGTTTTGAGAGGACCATAGGTAAAATAGCTTTCTGGATAAGGCGGTGGATCGGTTGTACCTAAAGGTGTTGCGGGTAATTGTTGAGCGCGTGCAGACATGGGATCTATAGGGGGTGGATCTCCCGCTCCGCCAATGACCTCAAACTGAGTCATCATATCATGGTCTTCGTGTACGATATTATGACAGTGAATCATGTATTTACCTGGTTGTGGGTTAAAAGACGCAATTACTCGGACAGTTTCAAATTCACTCAAGAGAACTACATCTTTCCAGCCTCTTTCATAAGAATAGGGTTCCATGCCATTGCGATCAATAATTTGAAAATCTACCAGATGAATGTGTACGGGATGTACCCAGCCTCCAGTATTCCTAATTTCCCAAATTTCTACATCCCATAAACCAGGTTTGGCATCCACTCGTTTGATTTCCCAGGTTTTATTATTGATTTTCCAGTCACCACTGCGTTCAAACCGAAACTTCTGGTCGCTGGCAGTGACAGGAAGACTTTTTTTCTGTAACCGCTCGTTCCGCAGGCGAATTAACTCGTCGCGCAGAGTGACTTTGCCTATCTTGCTTGGCAAGTCTGGCGTAGGAATGGGATCACCTGTAAGCTCAAATTCCATTATTGCTTGGGATGGACCACCGATATTGCTAATAAATCCCATATCCCACAGGTAGACTGTTTTAACATCTGCGGGAAATTGGGCAAAGTCAATTACAACACCATAGCGTTCGCCAACGCCAATCCTTAGAGATTTAGGCGCCATTAAAGGATCTGGTTGCGCCAACAAACCTGCATCGCTGCCGACAACAATCAGCGGATCTTTTGCCAAGGTTAAGCGATTGGCATCTCGACTCAGGGTTAGTTGATAAGTACGAGAAGCAGAAGCATTGAGCAGCCGAAAGTAATATTTCTGTCTCTTAACCTTGTGTGTAGGATAGGCACGACCATTTACCAGCATCACATCAGCATATACACCTTGCTTTTGACGATTGTTAAATACCAGTCGCCATTCTTGTGGATTATTTCGGTCAGGAATTTCAAATGTTTTATCTTGAATCACCAGGGGAATTTCAAACTCGCCACTAGGTAAAACATTGATTTCTCCGCAGAAATCTTTGTCTGCGTATTCAACTATATACATCCCCGCCAACCCCATGTAAACATTGCGAGAAGTATTATGTACTGCATGATCGTGATACCAAAGAGTAGAGGCGCGGGAATTGGGATAATAATAATCTTTGTAGTAATTAGGCTGAATCAAATCTTCGGCATAACCGTCATACTGGGGTAAAGAAGCCATCCCATGCAAGTGGATCGAGGTACAGATGTTTTTACTCTTGGCATCCTCACCTAGCAAATTGATAAACCGAATTGAAGATTGACGAGATAATTTTTGCCTAATTAGTGGGCCTGGAATAGAGTTATTGTACGTCCAAAATTCCGCAAAATGTAGTGGCTGTTCGTTTTCGTCGAATACAACGCCAATTCGCTGTTTCTCCATCGTAATTTCATAGTAATCTGTTCCATCTCCAACTTCCTTACGTAACTTTGGCTCTAAGGGTTGAAGAATTTTTAGTGGTGCTTTAAATCGCTCGATCTGGGGGCTAAATGGCGTGGTTTGTACTCCAGACGGTGAAGACTGATGTTCACAGCTAGTCATTTCGGCTGCTTGAGCATTGCTGGGCAATCCGAATGGGGATATTATTGTTCCAGTCCCTACTATTCCTAATTTGAGTGCTTCCCGTCGGCTAAGTTTCATCATTTCCTCCAGAGACTTAATGTCTGCACCATTATGATTTGATTACATAGTGTTTGAATAACGTAACTTGATTTAAATCTAATTTATACTTAGATTTTGGCAGCTAGAGGCTAGAAAATTGCAAGATCTCAAGAAATTGTAATTATTTCAAAGACGAGATTTTTCATTGCCGAAATTTTAGATAAAATCCAAGTTACGGTTAGACGATAGATAATCTGGATGAAAAAAATTCTGATTTTAGCCTCTAATCCCAAAGGGGATTTACGCATAGATTGCGAAATTAGCGATTTAAAGAAGGCTGTCGAACGTTCCAAAAATCAAGAACAATTCGACGTTGAAATCGAGTTGGCTGTACGTCCAGAGGATTTACAAGAGTTATTCCACGAATATAAACCCTATATCGTTCATTTTTGCGGACATGGTACGGGAGAAAAAGGCTTAGTCTTTGAAAACCAGTCTGGAAGGGAACAGATAGTTAGTACTCAAGCTTTATCTAGTTTATTTAAAATTTTTCGCGACGATGTAGAATGCGTTTTACTCAATGCTTGTCATACAGAAGTGCAAGCTGATGTCATTGTCGAACATATTCAATACGTAATTGGAACGAGTCGAGAAATTCTGGATGAGGCAGCTTATTGGTTTGCGGTGGGATTTTATCGAGGCTTGGGATATGGAAAATCGATTGAACAATGTTATGAGTTAGGTTGTAATGCCGTTGAATTGCAAATGCCTAATGTAACTATTATTCCCAACATTTCTGAAGTATACCGTAAGTTGGAAGTAGTCAATGAAGATGAATCTGTTTCTGAACCTTTAAAGATAGTTTTGAAAAAAAATTCCCTTCTAGCTTCTTCTCCAGCAAGATCGCCCAGTAATACTAAATCAGTAGAAATTCCCTCTAATTTCAGAGAAGCAATTAACAAAGAAGGCGAACTGAAAAGATATAAAGATTCAACACGAAAAACTTGGGATGAATTTGGACAATTTAATGGCGATCGCGTAAAACCTCTAACTCAACAGGAATATCGTCAACGAAAAATATTACTAAACAAAGTCAAAGATTTCTGGATTGAAGGCTTTCTTAAACCCTCTCTCTATGCCGATACTGCTATTAACCTCGACTTAAAAAAACGTCCTGATGCGGTACATCGTCCATTTCACGCGATCGCAGAATTAGACGATTCCTTTGAAGAACTACAGCAAACAGACATTTTTACCCAAATAGGACAGGGTAGAACCTTATTAATTTTAGGAGAACCTGGATCGGGTAAAACAATTGCCCTCCTGCAACTAGTACAACACATCATCGAACGGACGGAACAAGATTTAAGCCAGCCTATTCCAGTGGTGTTTAACCTATCTTCTTGGGCAAGGCGAAGAAAACCAATTGAAGAATGGTTAATTGAGGAACTGAGAGAAAAATATCAAGTTCCTAAGTTATTAAGTAAACCTTGGATCGAACAGGAAAAATTAATTCTTCTACTCGACGGATTAGATGAGGTAAAAGCAGAACATCGCAATGCTTGTGTACTAGCCTTAAATAAATTTATTGCTAACCATGGCATGACAGAAATGGTGGTTTGTAGTCGTGTCAAAGATTATGAGGCTCTCACGGAAAAATTGCAACTTAGCAGTGCTATTTGTATTCAACCTCTGTCATCGGAACAAGTATATGGTTTTTTAGAAAAGGCTGGTGATTCTTTAATAGGTTTAAAGACGTTATTGCAACAGGATTCTGAACTAGAAAAATTTGCTGAGACACCATTGATTCTAAACATTATGAGTTTGACCTATCAAGGAGTGCCAGCACAAGATTTATTACCACAGTTTCGATCTACTAAAGACTGCTACAAAAACTTGTGGAATGCTTACATTGAAAGAATGCTGAGGCGAAAGGGATCTTCCTCAAAGTATCCAAAAGATAAGGTGAAACACTGGCTTAGTTGGTTGGCAAAAAGGATGGTACAAGAATCGCGAACCGTCTTTTTGATTGAGAAAATGCAGCCGACTTGGTTAAACAGCCGAGGCGAGATAATAACCTATAGAATCAGAAATTTTTTGTTGGGCTGGCTAATTGCTGGGCTAAGTGCTGGGGTGGTTTTGGGATTAAGTGTTGGGTTAAGTGTTGGGCTGATTGTTGGGCTAATTGTTGAGATTAGATATGGTGGAGCAGCCTGTATTCAACATTTTAACCTGCGCCTAATGCTCTACAGAAAAGGGCGCATTCCCTGGAATTATGCTCGCTTCCTCGATTATGCCTCGAAACTTCTGTTAATGAAAAAAGTGGGTGGTGGTTATATCTTTTTCCATAGGATGTTGCTAGAACATTTTGCTGAGATAGATCGACTACCTAGAACATCTGTCTCTGTAACTTCAGAATTAAATTCTCAATCTGCTATCAAAGCTAATGTGCTAACCAATGTTCATTCAAGCAATACTGCATCTCAGCTTTCTAATCCAGTCCAAAATATTATTGTCTGTAGCAACTGTAGTCACAATAATCCGACTGATGGCAAGTTTTGTACTAAATGTGGGAGACAGCTAATTAAACATTCTTAATTATTTTTCTCGAAGTAAAACATACTGTATATAAGTTTGAGGCTGTTTTTGAGTCAAAAATGTCTAAGTCCCGTTAGCAAATAGCGATCGCGAAGCGTGGGCTTTGCCCAATCGCTCTTTCCCCCAAACCTATAAAAAAATATTACAAAAACCAGTTAATTGCGTAAAAATCTTCTTATTCTTCAGACTAATAAATAGCAACTCTTTAATTGAGCCAAAAAAGTTCAGGGATAACAAGATGACTGAATTTGCGAGAAGTTTAGCTGTTGTCATTGGCGTTAACGAATATCAAAACGGAATTGCTCGCCTCAAAACTGCCGTTCCTGATGCAGTAGCGATCGCCACGATTCTCCAAGATAGTTATCAATATCAGTTAGTTCATCCTAGTTTTGCAACTGGAGTAATCGTCAATCAATATGCAACGGGCGATCTTCTAAGAAGTTTATTTACTGATCTACTGCCAAAGCAAATCAAACCGACAAAAAGCGATCGCCTATTAATTTATTTTGCAGGACATGGTATTGCCCGTAGTAGCGACACAGGGCCTGAAGGTTATTTAGTACCCCAAGATGGAGATATTAATCGTCCAGAATCTTTATTGCGGATGGAAGAATTAAACCGTTGGTTATCTCAACTCGAATGCAGACATTTGTTGGTAATTCTTGACTGTTGTTTTGCTGGTACATTTCGCTGGGCGAGTACTCGTAAATTAATTCCGATTCCTGAAACTATTCATTGGGAACATTATCATCGTTTTATCAAATATCCTGCTTGGCAAGTTATTACCTCTGCTGCTTATAATCAAGAGGCTCTAGACTTTCTCAATAATCGCGACTTAGATACTAGTAAACAACATTCTCCCTTTGCAGAAGGATTAATTAAAGCCTTGGGCGATCGCCAGGCGGATTTAATTATGGATGGCGTAATTACCACTCCCGAATTATATTTATACTTGCGAGATTATGTCGAACAAAATTCCCAAGAAAAACAAACTCCAGGCTTTTTCCCTCTAACCAAACATGATCGGGGTGAGTTTATTTTTAAATTACCTAATCTCGAACCAAAGCTACAATTTGCACCTAAATTAGACAAAGAAAATAATCCCTATCGCGGTTTAGAATCCTTTGAAGCCAGACATTCTAAATTATTTTTTGGTAGACAAGAAGTTATCGAAGATTTGTTTGCTCAAGTGACTCAATCTCAACAACAATTAACCGTAGTTTTAGGGATTTCTGGTTCGGGAAAATCCAGTTTAGTTAAAGCAGGTTTAATACCCTATCTACAAGAACAACAAGGAGATAATTGGCAAATTCTCGAACCGATGCGTCCAGGAATTAACCCCTATAGTTCCCTCGCGAAAACTTTAGCTCAACTTAATGCTCAATTACGACAGCCAGACCAAAATACAGTAATTCTCAGTAATCGCCTTAAAAATAATACCCACGAGTTTATATCTGCGATCCAAACTTGGAGTCAACAAAATCCCCAAAAAAGACTGTTGTTAATAATCGATCAATTTGAAGAATTAATAACTCTAGCAAAACCCAAAAGTCGGGTGGGCAATGCCCAGCTTACAAATAAACAAGGTAATGCTCAACCAGAATCAGAACCAACAGAATCATGGCAAGAATTTGTCAATTTATTAGCCGATATTCTGCAAAAATGCCCGAAAACAAGTTTAATTATCACCTTACGCTCCGATTTTGAACCAAGATTTCTTACTTCAGCCTTACAGTCAAACTGGTTAAATTCTCGCTTTGGGGTGCGTGCCATGCGCGGTGATGAATTAAGAGATGTAATAGAAAAACCTGCTACAGAGATGGCGTTATATTTTGAACCAGCCAATCTAGTAGATCGCTTGGTGGATGAAGTAGCCCAAATGCCAGGGGCGTTACCATTACTTTCTTTTACCCTTAGTGAAATGTATATCAATCTCCATCGGGCGTGGCTGGAAGAAGGACGAGAAGATCGGGCTTTAAGGGTAGATGACAACTTTGATCGCCAAGGTGGGGTAGCTGGTTCATTAACTAGAACAGCTAATGAAGAATATCAAAATTTACCTGATCGCCAACACCGTCTGACGATGAGTCGAGTCATGTTGCGGATGGTGGAAATAGAAGGAAGAGAAGCAGTTAAGCGCAGAGTATTAAAACCAGAATTAATTTATCCTAGTGAAGCAGAAAATCAGCGAGTTCAGAGAGTATTAGAGAGTTTAATCTCAACTCGTTTAATTGTGACGGGAAAAGAAGCCGAATCAGACCAAATCTATTACGAACCAGCCCATGATTTTCTCGTGCGGGGATGGGATAAATTACAGGATTGGTTACAGCAAGCTAAACAAGATAATTTAGTTTTACAGCGTCTTTTAACCCCAGCAGCTTTTGATTGGCAATCAGCAGGACAATCACCGCTTTTTCTTTGGAATGCTAATCCTCGCTTAGATTTACTTCAGCAAATACTTAATTCGGAAAATAATTGGTTTAATCAGGTAGAAACAGAATTTGTACGTTCTAGTGTTGCCCGAAAAAAATTAAATAGTCGCTTACGCTGGAGTGGTGCGATCGCTATAATCATGCTTTTAAGCACTGGTTTAATTTTAGCCTTGTGGGGACAAAGAGACGCCAAAATTGCTCAAAGCACTGCCTCTATGCAATCCTCCAGAATTAATTTAACCGCTAATAACTCTCTCGATGCTATGCTAGAAAGTCTTCAGGCAGGTAGAACTTTACAGCATCAGCTTTTAAACCTGCTCAAACCTAGCCCACAACTAAAAAAACAAGTAACGGGAACACTACAATGGTCAATTTATCAAGTTAAAGAACTAAATCGAATGCTGGGTGATACTGTCCCAGCCAGAAGTGTTTTTAATCCTCAAGGTGATTTACTGGCTAGTGCCGAGGAAAGTGGCAAGATCCGCCTTTGGAATTTAGCAGGAAAAGAATTAATTAACTGGCAAGGCGATCCTCAAAGAGTTTGGAATCTAGCCTTTAGTCCCCAACAAGATTACTTAGTTAGTAGTTCAGAAAATGGCAAGATTCGCCTCTGGAATTTAAAGGGGGAAGAATTAGCTGCTTGGCAAGCTCATCAAGGACAAGTCAGAACTGTGAGCTTTAGTCATGATGGAGAATTAATAGCTACAGGAGGATGGAATGACGGTACTGTAGGCTTGTGGAACTTGCAGGGACAACTATTAAAACGATGGCAAGTAGATCCCGTAGGAGTTAAAAGTGTTAGCTTTAGCCCCGATAATCAATTAATCGCCATTGCTGACAGAAATAAAACCAATAAAACCATTAGTCTGTGGAATCTCCAGGGTAAGTTAGTACAGCAATTTCCTGTTGATTCTTGGAAAGTCATATTTAGCCCTAACGGTCAGTTAATTGCCAGTGCTGGAGATGATGGACTAATTAGAGTTTGGAATCGACAGTATCAAAACATAGCCTCTTGGCAAGCCGATAAGCAGCGACTCTGGAACCTAGCCTTTAGTGCTGATAGCCAGTTAATTGCCAGCGCAGGGGAAGATGGCTCGGCTAGAGTCTGGAATTTACAAGGACAACCAATATCAGAATTTAAGAGTCATACGGGGCCTGTCAGAAGTGTCAGTTTTAATAAGGATGCTAAACTATTAGCTAGTTCGGGAGACGATGGCACGACTCGTTTATGGACTTTGAAGGAGCGAGAGGCAATTAGTTGGCAAGGGGATAATCTTCGGTTACGAGATATTACTTTTAGTCCTGATGGCAAGTTAATCGCCAGTGCAGGAGAATCAGGAAAGATCCTTCTGTGGAATTTGCAGGGCAAAAAATTACTAGAATTCCCTGGGCATAATTCATCAAACAGTCTTAGTTTTAGTCCTCATGGTCAGTTAATCGCTAGTAGCAGTCAAGATGGTAAGGTTCAAATTTGGGATTTACAGGGAAAATTATTGCAAAGCATTCCAACTAGAATTACATCTTTAGCAACTATTCTGTTTAGTCCTGATGGTCAGTTAATCGCTACAGCAGGAGGTAATGGCAAAATATACTTATGGAACTTACAAGGTGAATTAGTAAGTGAGTTATCGGGACATCAAGGTTTAGTTTACGACCTCAGTTTTAGTCCCGATGGAAAATTAATAGCGAGTGCTGGTCAAGATGGCAGCGTAATTACCTGGAATTGGCAAAATCAACAATCGATTAACACATTTTCCGATCATATTGGTGAGGTTTACACGGTCGCTTTCAGTCCTGATGGTAAGTGGTTAGTCAGTGGTGGTCAGGATAGTACAATACGTCGTTGGAATGTTAAAGATAATTCCACTAGATCTCCCTTGCATATTTATCAGGCAAAAGTTAATTCATTAATCTATAGTCCTGATGGTCAGACAATTATTAGTAGCGACGATCGCGGTACAGTTCAACTATGGGATAAAGACAGTGAAGAATCTTTAGCCACTTGGACAGCCCATTCATCAAGTATCGACAGTCTCAGTCTCAGATCCGATGGTAATTTGCTAGCCACTACAGGACAAGGAGGCTCAATCAAGCTCTGGCGGATTGATTCCTTTGACCAGTTAATGAGTCAAGCTTGCTCTTTAATGCAGAATTATCTTCACAATAATTCTACCATTGCGCCGAGCGATCGCTTTCTTTGCGATGAGTCTTCATTAGACATTGCCGAAAATCTATCTCAAAATGTCAAAATTCATGAGCGATAGCAAATCCCTACACAATTCGCACTTTTGTGTAGAATGTCTTAGGATGAGAAAATGATAACACTAACTTATACTAAATCCGATTGACAAAATATACCTTTATTAATCTTGTAAAAGTAGTTGTAACTCTTCTGACTTCTGACCGTGCGGAAGCTTGAGGCGACCTCAAGCTTCCGCTGCATGGTGCATTCCGCACTTCTGACTTACATCACCTTAAAGTGACCTATGAGAACAGGATTTAGCATTAGATCTCTTGCAAAAGTCTTTTATGGTATCATCAAACGCTTGGCAATTTTTGATAAGCGCGATCGCTAAGTACCTAAACAAAATTAATTACATCTTGACTTTCAACTGGATCGAATTCTAGCCAGTACATAAAATCTCTATATTTGACGACTCCCACAGTTAAACGCTTCGCGCTATAACGGACGGGGCTTATAAACTCTTGAGGAAACCTCAAGAGACAGCCCCTTGGGATTCTTGCTTCGCTGGAACTTGCTCAGTTGTGGATTTTTCACGCCCACTTCCTCGACTAACAGTTCCTCCACAAGCAGTAGCCTTGCGCCCCAAGGCTAATAAACGTAGTGCTTCGTCTCTAATATTTTGGGCTGCGTTTATATCCCGCTCAATGTGTTTTTCTCTGCACTTGGGGCAGTCCCAAAATCTAACATCGAGAGGAAGCTTGTCTATTCTATATAGACATTTATTGTGTAGCTTGCTGCTAGGAAAGAAGCGATCTATTTGTATGTAGACTTTTCCTCCCCATTCAGCTGTTGAACCGTCTATAATCCACACTTTCTCAAACCGAGAAAGAGCCAAATTGACACTATCGGGTATGGGACGTTTTTGGGGAGCCGTCCACTGTTGTTGTAGATGGTATAGTAAGGCTTTTAATACTTTCTCAAATAAAATAGCTGGGAAAGTCAAAAATCTTTCAGATAGAGCTTTTTTTGGTTTAAGAGTAAGTCAAAGGTCAATCTTCAAATACTATCATTCACTTCTTGTTTGGCTATTTATTATCTTTTGTAAATTATCTCTTGACTAATTCCCTTCTTTCTTAACTTCTCGCCAATGATGATGAATGTTAACAAGTTCTTATTAAAAAATTTCGGATAAATTGACAATTAGATTTGGCATTAATTTTTCTCCAGACAAGCTTTGAGGGTTATTTAAAACTTCCTTATTTTGTCCTACTCGACTTTGTACCCTTATGGTGTAAATCTCTACTTGCTTATCGTCAGGATTAATTAACCAGCCTAACTTAACACCACAACTCATATATTCTGTCATCTTCTGTTGTAGTTCCTCTAAATCATCATTGGGAGACATTAGCTCAATCACAAAATCAGGATCGATTGGGGCGAATCCTCGTTGTTGTTTGGCTGTAAGACTATTCCAACGAGATAGTTCGATCCAACTTACGTCAGGAGAGCGAGTTGCACCATTAGATAGTTTAAAGCCCGTAGAAGAATCAAAGACTATTCCTAACTGAGTTTGTTCGTTCCAATTCCAGACTTGCCCAAATAATCTACCATTTTTTCTCCCGCTTTCACTTCCTGTGGGCGACATAACAATCAATTTTCCTTCTTTTGTGATTTCAAACTTGACTTCAGGATTATTAGCACACAGTTTCTCAAAATCACGATCGCTAATTCTATCTGTGAAAGTTTTTAGATTGATAGTAATAGACATAAATTCCTATTTTTTAGAGTTGACATCTTTTATAGTAGTGCCAATTCCTTGAATGATACCTTTGCCAATTAAGCCTAAACCTTTACCAATTACCTGAGTCAAAACAAAGACTACAGCACTACCAGCGAGGGAAATAAATTGGCGAACTAAAGGCGCGATTGCGTCACGAGTTTCTATGACCATTGTAGTTAGCCAGGGAATACCTTTTAGCTGTTCTAATTCGTTTCGACGAGGAGCATAGATAAACATAGTTCTAATCGTGCCGTTGCTTAAGACAAACAAACGGTGACGACTTTCAAAGATATTTTGTGGTTGTGTAAAATATAATTCTTGACGGTATTTCCAGGAGAGTTGATTGCGAAAACGAGCTAATTCGCGATCGCTTTTGTATTGGGATTTATATAGTTTATATTTTAAGATTTCTAAATCAGCAAAATTATTTAAGATTACCTGTATCACCCCATTGGCTAAGTGAATAATTAGATTGTGCAATAAAAACTCAATACGAGCAATTGCCTCAGGAGCATCAGATTGATAAATCAGATTATCAACGGTAAAACCTGGTATACCTAAGAGGTAATTTAATAATTCTGAAATCCCATAAATATAGTTAAAAATATTTTGTTCAATTACTGGAAAATCCTGTTCCTTAAAGAGGCTTAACTGTTGTTCTTCCTCAACTGTTAGTTGACCATAATGTTGAGTTAAAAAAGTGTTTAATGTCCATGACCAAAGAGCTTTTAAATAAGCAACATAATTTTGATCTAAACTATTGGCAATGGGTATTTCAGCAAGGGTTTCACTTAAACGTTGTAAAATCAGATGACATAAATGTTTTTGAATCTGAGGCTGAAGAATATCAATTTCTAAGACGATATTTGTTCGATTAATTAAACCTAATTGAATATCGGTAACTACTCGCTCAAAAATAGTTTTATTAGCAGAATCAGCAAAAACTGGCAGAGGTGTTATTTCCGTAGGTAAGGGGAGAGCAAGTTGTCCTGAAGTAGATGCTTGGATCGCTTCTGATGCATCTTCTGACATTTCAATTTCTTCTGCCACCAGACGCTTAGAGAGCCAGCGTGCAGTTAATAATTCTCGTTTACGACCAACTAAAAATACACGTTCCCAATCAGATAAATTAGGATTAGTTAACTGCTCATCAATACTTTGAAGAGTTGCCTCTAACTCTAATCTACCAGATTTACTGATGTTAGCTAAGAATTTTTGCCATAGCCGAGGTTGAATAGTTTTAGTCTGCCAATAAGTAACCCCATAGGCAACGGTATGCAAACCCTCAATCAGAGTATTAATACTAGCAGCTCGATCGCAATAACCTCTGACTCCCCAAGCTTTAAGTTTAGCTAGTTGTTTCGGGGCATAATTAGGAGTCAAGACAAATAACGGTAGCTGAGGATATAGCTGTCTTAATTGATGACAAAATTCGAGACTAGCAACTTCGCAAGTAGAGCTATGAGAACTAATACCAATGACCAAAATATTGAGAATCAAGCCTTGAGTCAATTCTCGCCAAGTATCATTACTAATGTTGCCTTCACCGACAATCTCGAAATCATTATATTGTGCGATCGCTGTCCGTAAACCCAAACGAAAGATCGAGTCATGATCGACAATAAACAGTTTAATCTTATCTTTGGTCATCTTTAGCCGATAGCTTGGCAATTTAAAGATCAATTATATTGCCCAACTCCGTATCAAACTAGAACAACAAGGTATAATATTTGTTTCTAACCAATAAATTAATAAATTATTTATTGTGTCTGAATCATTAAGCGATCGCTATTTTACTTTAATCGACCAAATTGTTGACCTGACTCTTCAGGGAAAAATTAGCTCCTTTGAACGAGTCTATCGAATGTTGGAAGCAGCAGTAGAACCTGGTACGGGAGAAATTTTAGAACGCTGTCTTCATCAACGTCTTGAGGCAACCCAAGCCCAGTTAGATACCAAACTCAAGGCAGGCAGAGTCTTGAGAGCTTTACAAACCATTGAAAAACAGTGGTTACGTTGGCAAGCAGCAAATCAAGTTAATGTCGATATTTTTGAAATCACTCAGAGTATTTTAACTGTCGAGCCTGAAGATTATTTCTTAGCCATCGTCGATGCGATCGATCCTAATCAAGATGAACCCCTCAATAGCGATCAGTTGCAGAAATTAGCTGCGAGTTTAAAAACTGCTGCCAATAGTCAGACAGATCTCAGTCTCGCTCAAGCTTGGCAACAATTGTCTACGGGTATAACCGCAGGTTTAACATCTTTTACGGCTTTAGAGGCAGATCTAGTAAGTTGGATGTATACCACAGGGAATAATTTTTCAGGTTTTGGGGCAGAAAAACCCAATCCTTGGCGTATTTGGGCGCAGAAAATTTCTAGTCCTTTACCTAAACAATTGTTTCAAACTCTAGCCCAACAACAACCAGTAGCTAGTTTAGCTCAAGTACTTAATAATCTCGAACTGCGAGCTTTGGTAGAGTTAGCAATCCTCTTACAATATATTCAGCGAGGGTTGGTTAACTGGTTCGATCAACAGCCTTATAATTCTAAGTTTGGTAAAGAACTTTCCTATAGCACTCTGTTAACATTTGCTTCGATTTGGTGTGAATTGTGGCAAGTATTTGTCGATAACCAGACTGCTTTAGCTGATGGTTGCTTTTTAATGATGTTGCAAATTCTGCGTAGTTTTGCCCAACGAGACGATTTTCCGCTCTACAATGGCGTATTCGCTTCTTTTTCTGGAGAATACTTACAAGATACTTTGGATTATTTTGACGAACCTCTACAGCAAATTGAAGGCACAGAAGAAAAAGCGCGTATCTTAACTTTATTAGGCTATTCCCAACGGACAATTGGCGCGTATGAGAAAGCAGTTATCTTTCACGAAGAAGCCCTGGAAATCGCTATTGAAGCCGATGATTATCGTTGTGAAATTGCCAACCTTAATCATCTTAGCCGTACCAACGTTAACTTAAAAAACTATAGTGAGGCAATTAACTACAGTCAGCGAGCGATCATTGCTGCTCGTCAGGTAGGGGATAAATTAGGAGAAGCTAATGCTCTAGTCAATTTAGGTTATGCCCAAGTGTTAGCAGCACGACAGCTAGAAAGCATGGCAACCGAAAACTATAGCGAAGCAATTCGTTATCTCGAACAAGGAGTAGAATTAGCCAAAAAACAAGGAGATTTACAGAGTCAGGCTTTTGGTTGCAGTAGCTTAGGTATCGCCTACGTTATTTTAGAACAACCTACCGCAGCGATCGCTGCTTTAACTCAAGGAGCAGAATTAGCTCAATATTCGAGAGATGTCTATCTCCAGGGATTAAGTCTTTCCTATCTCGCAGAAGCTTACTACAGCATCGAAGATCGCTCCGCCGTCATTGCTTATGGCAGTTTGGGAATGTATCTACTCAACCAAATAAACTGCACAGAATGGCGACAGACAGCAGGCTTGCTTTCAATTTTGCAAGGACAAATTGGACAAACAGAATTCCAAAATCTTTTGGCACAAAAGCGATCGCAAATTATCGCCCTCATCGGTGTCGATGGCTATGACTATCTTCCAAAATTACTAGAAGAGTACAAACAAAATTAAATAATTGATAATTGGCATGAGAGAAAAAGAGAATGCTGTTAAAGATAAATCTTTTATATGCTTAACTACAATTTCCTGAAATATGTACCCAAATCTCATTACAATTAAGCCAAAAGAGATTAGGTGTGTCTGAGGAAATAAAAAAAATCATGGCGATTCAACTTCAACAAGCAGTTACGGTTGGAAAGTATCTTGTTACCCAACGTTTGATGGGACGTAAACGCTTTCCTTTAGTATTAATGTTAGAGCCTCTATTTCGTTGCAATTTAGCTTGCTCTGGCTGTGGAAAAATTCAGCATCCCACTGAGATCTTAAAACAAAATCTGACTCCCGAACAGTGTTTTGCAGCAGTTGAAGAATGTGGTGCGCCTGTGGTTTCGATTCCTGGAGGGGAGCCTTTATTACACCCTCAGATTGCTGAAATTGTTGCTGGTTTGGTTAAACGCCAAAAGTTTGTTTATCTTTGTACTAATGGACTGTTATTGGAAAAAAGTTTGCCGAAATTTCAGCCTTCACCTTATTTAACTTTCAGTATCCATTTAGATGGTTTGCGAGAACAACATGATCAATGTGTTGATCGCCAGGGAGTCTTTGATAAAGCGATCGCAGCCATTAAAGCAGCCAAACAACAAGGTTTTCGAGTAACTACTAATACAACCGTATTTGAAGGTGCTGATCCGCAATTAATGCAGCAGTTTTTTGATTTTTTGGAAACTCTCAATCTCGATGGAATGATGGTTTCTCCTGGTTATAGCTACGAATGGGCACCCGAGCAAGATAATTTCCTCAAACGGGAGCAAACTAAAGCTTTATTTAGACAAATTTTATCACCTTGGAAATCAGGTCAGAAAAAATGGAACTTTAATCATAATCCCCTCTTTTTAGAGTTTCTCATGGGAGATAAAGACTTTGACTGTACCCCTTGGGGTAGCCCTAGCTATAGTGTCTTAGGTTGGCAGAAACCCTGTTATTTACTCAATGAAGGACACTATTCTAGCTATCAAGAATTAATTAATAATACCCAGTGGAGTAACTACGGTAAAGCCAGTGGTAATCCCAAATGTCAAGACTGTATGGTGCATTGTGGGTATGAACCTACCGCAGCTACCGCAGCTATGCAACCAGAAAACATGGGTAAAGCGATGATCGGAGCTTTATTTGGGAGATAATTTTAAAAGACGTTGCTAATTTAAAGCATAAAACCGAAAGTAATACTGTTCGTAGCTCTTAGCTCTTAGCTTTTAACTACGGGGGTATAATTCTGGGGAAACCCTTAGCGGTACTAGATTTACCCTTCATCTGAACTGAGAATTTTTGGAACACGGAAAAATTCACCTTGTTGTTCAGGCGCAGCACTGCGCAATGCTTCTTTGTCACTAAAAGGATCTAATTCATCAGGGCGAGTAATATTACTAAGTTCAATCGCTCTAGTGGTTGGTGGAACATCAGTAGTATCAAGCTCACTTAACTGCTCAAAATAGCCAAGGATACTATTGAGTTGCGTGGTAAATGCTACTTCTTCTTCTTCGGTAATTTTTAGTCTAGCTAGGTTAGCAACTTTTCTGACTTCTTCGCGATCAATCATGTTTTTTGATTACTGATTACTGATTACTGATTACTGATTACTGATTACTGATTACTGATTACTAAAAGCTAATAGCTTTTAGAAAAATACATCCATTTCTGAACGTCCTGTAATCTTAAGCCAGTTTTGGGCTTCCATGTAGTTATTAGGTGCGATCCGAATCGCTTGCTTCCAATATTCCGCAGCTTTATCGTAATAAGATTCTGCTTTTTCTACATCTCCTGCTTCTCTGGCTTTTTCGCCTTCATAATGATAAATAACAGCGATGTTGTTTAGTGCTTGGGGCATTCTGGGATTAAGGTCGATCGCCTCACTATAAAGCTCGATCGCTTTGTTAATATCACCATTACTGGCATAAATTAGGCCCATGTTGTAAAGGATATAACTGCGATCATTGGAATCTTCTTCCAGAGTTAACGCCTCTTCATAGTTTTCTAGTGCCTCAGCATATTCTCCATCTCCTTGAGCAGACATACCATCACGGTAATAGGCAAATGCTTCTTTGGCTTTTTTGTTGGTAGGCAGAGCTTTTAAGATGATATCTGCCATGACGGTAAAAGTTTTGTCTACAAAGTTATCGTTTCTCTGGGTGCGTGGCATAACTAGTTATCGAATTAATTAATTAAATATAGTTAAATAGATATTAACGTTAAAGGCAGCCAGAAAACTATAAGTTATGTCTAGTTGGCTGAGATTGAATTTTCTACTCAACTGTTGCGGAAGCAAAAATTTTTGCTGGGGTTAAGTTAAGTTTTTTAAACTGGGGAGATTGAACTTGTTCTTCACCACCAAAGTTGCCTATCTCAGTATAAGCTTGGTCAACTAATTCTAGTACTAATATTGTTTTGGCATCAGGATCGATAATCCAATATTCGGGAATACCACAATCTTGATATTGTCCTCGCTTGGCGATGTAATCTCTATGGCGCTGTATTTCCCCTGGGCTAACTATTTCGATAACTAGTAAAGGAGGATTCATAGTGAGGCGTAGAGTATTGCGTTGAGTTAATTGCTGAATATGTTCCTCGCGCAAGATAGTTAGATCGGGATAGCGATTTCTTGGCTCTCCATTCACTTCTAGCTCTAACCCATGTCCTCGCACTCTATCTGTACCAATTAAAAGAGCAAAAATAAGAAAAAGACGATTGGCAATTTGGACGTTTTTTCCTGATTCTGGAGGCACTTCAATCAATTCTCCATTAAATAATTCGTATAGTTTATCTGTGCCGTCATCATAGGAGAGGTATTCAACAAAACTTTGAAACCGAGGTTTTACTTGGATGCTAGTCATTACATTTAACATTTAGCATTTAAAATCAAAATTAATAACTTCTGCCCTCTGCCTTTACTCAACAAGGGTTTTGAAGACCTATGCAAGAGATGCCATGAACTAGCGTTCACAACCCAGGGATGAAAATAACTTTATTCAGACTCCTGACTCCTGACTTCTATTTTCAAAACAGATCTATTGTAATTATATTGCGATCATATTAAGTCAATTTCAATTTAACGGTTTGAGACGATAACCCAAACCTCGAACGGTTTCAATGAAATCATCAGGAACATCCGCCGTTTTTAATTTGTGACGCAAATATTTGATGTGAGCTTTCACTGCTTCTTCGCTAGGAGGCTCTTCCGTTGCCCAAAGATGACTAATAATGGCAGGACGACTGAGAACTCTTTTACCACTGCGTAAAAATAGTTCTAGTAAAGCGAATTCCTTGGGAGTAAGGTCTAGTTTTTGGTCTCGATAGGTAGCTTCGTGACTACTAGGTTCTAAAGTTAGCTCTCCCCAAACGAGATTAGTTTCGGCGGTAACTTTACCCCGTCGCATCAAGGCGCGAATTCTCGCCATCAATTCTAATAAATCTAGGGGTTTGACCACATAATCATCAGCACCAGCATCTAATCCCACTACTTTGTCTGTATTAGCATCACGGGCGGTCATCATCAAGATGGGTACAGTATAACCATGAGAACGCAAACGCTTACATAGTTCGATACCATTAAGTTTAGGTAAATTAACGTCTAAAAGAATTGTGGAATAATCTTCTCTGCTTGCTTGTTCCCAACCCATTTCTCCATCATGAACAATATCTACAGCGTAGCCATAATCTTCTAAGGCTTCTGCTAATACTTCTGCGACACCTATATCATCTTCAACTAACAGCAGTCTCATTAAAAAACTTGTAAGGGTTGGTTGACTGTACACAAATATTTAGACAATCTTAGATAAGATTAGACATAG
>CAYMWC010000061.1:0-25580 GCA_964393695.1 uncultured Pleurocapsa sp. | reverse complement strand
CGTAGGGTGGGCAATACTCAGATTGAACTAATAACGTAATACAAAAATATTTTTGCCCACCTTATTGGTATTATTGTCATTTAAAATTTTATTGTTCATTAATGCCTTTGAAAAGGCTATTTTTTTCTTCATAATACGTCTGGAATGATTAGGCAGTAATATAGATAAATATGGCAAAAACTCATTTTTTTTAGCTAGCCTAGAGTTATTAGCAAAATTTTATACGTGTATAGTAGTTAAATACATATATATAACTCTTATGAAAAAAAGTTGTCAGACAAAAGAAGCAAGAGAATTACAGACTAATCCTGCTTTGAAGCTCATCAAAACTCAAAAAAAAGCCAAAAAAAACACTAGTAGATTAGTTGCAGGATGGGTGATTTTCCAAACCTTCTTCATGGCAACTCCAATTTTGGCACAGCAAAAATCTGAAAACAATCTCAGTTACAGCCAGTTTCTCGAAAAATTAGAACAAAACCAAGTTGCCAAAGTAGAACTTGACGAAACTACCCATCGAGCTAGTGTTACTCTCAAAGGACAATCTCCAGACGCTCCTCCTAAAGATGTAGTTTTGTTTGATCGTAATCAAGATTTAATTCCCAAAATTAGGGCGCAAAACGTTGACTTTAGTATTAATGCTTCTATAGATCGCTCGACAACTATAGGAGTTTTATTAAACCTCTTGATTTTCTTTGTCTTGTTATCAGGACTGATCATGATTGTGCGTCGCTCTGCCAATGCTTCTGGTCAAGCGTTAAGCTTTGGTCGCTCCCGAGCCAAGTTTCAGATGGAGGCAAAAACAGGGATTCAGTTTGGTGATGTGGCAGGTATTGAAGAAGCAAAAGAAGAGTTACAAGAAGTTGTTACCTTTCTCAAAGAACCAGAAAAATTTACGGCGGTAGGGGCAAAAATTCCTAGAGGCGTATTACTAGTAGGGCCACCAGGAACAGGTAAAACTCTATTAGCCAAAGCGATCGCAGGCGAAGCAGGTGTACCGTTTTTTAGTATTTCTGGTTCAGAATTTGTGGAAATGTTTGTGGGTGTAGGTGCATCTCGCGTTCGTGATTTATTTAGAAAAGCCAAAGAAAATGCTCCCTGTATAATTTTTATTGATGAAATTGATGCGGTTGGTCGTCAAAGAGGTACAGGAATTGGTGGTGGTAACGACGAGCGAGAACAAACTCTGAACCAATTACTAACAGAAATGGATGGCTTTGAGGGCAATAGTGGAATTATTGTAATTGCTGCCACTAACCGTCCCGATGTCTTAGATAAAGCCTTGATGCGTCCTGGTCGTTTTGACCGCCAGGTGATTGTAGATTATCCCGATTTACACGGAAGATTAGGCATTCTCGAAGTCCATGCTCGCGGTAAAAAAATTGCCCCAGAAGTATCTTTAGAAGCGATCGCTCGTCGTACTCCAGGCTTTAGTGGTGCAGACCTAGCTAATCTTTTAAATGAAGCTGCAATTTTAACTGCCAGAAGACACAAAGAAGCGATAACAATCTTAGAAATTAACGATGCCGTAGATCGGATTGTGGCAGGGATGGAAAGAATTCCTTTGGTAGATAGTAAAATCAAAAGACTAACTGCTTATCACGAAGTTGGTCATGCGATCGTCGCTTCTATGATTCCTAATCACGATCCCGTAGAAAAAGTCACAATTATTCCTCGCGGTGGCGCAGGCGGTTTGACTTGGTTTACTCCTGATGAAGAAATGGGTTTACAAACTAAATCCAAAATTCTCGCTCAAATTACCACTTTATTAGGGGGTAGAGCAGCCGAAGACGTGATCTTTGGTAGAGATGAAGTTACCGACGGTGCTAGCCACGATATCAAAGTTTTAACCGATAAAGCAAGAGAAATGGTAACTAAATTTGGAATGTCTGATTTAGGTACACTAGCTCTCGAAGGTCAAGAACAACCTGTATTTTTAGGTAATGATTCAGCTACTAGAAACGAATATTCCGAACAAGTTGCCTCCCAAATTGATGTTCGCATCCGCAATATTGCCTCAGATTGTTATGAAAAAGCCAAAAATATAATCAGTGCTAATCGTCTGGCTATTGATCGGATTGTTGATATTTTGATCGAAAAAGAGACAATTGATGGCAAGGAATTTCGTGAACTTCTGGCTAAATTTTCTCCTGTTTATGGAACAGAACAAAAGGTAAATTCTTTTCCTAGTCTTTTAAAGCAATAGCGGTATTTTGTTCAAGACACTTAATCTCATGAGGGCGTATGCCATACGCTCCTTATGTTATCTATACGTAAGGCTGTTACGCATTCAAACTGCATATTATTCGTATAAGGAAAAAACTCTTAAACTCTCCCCCAGTCTCCAAGTCACTCAGTCTCCCAGTCAGTCATAACAAGTAAATTAAATGATTAACAGCTTACTGTCGTTGCCGAAATACTTCATAAAGAGCGATCGCTGCTGCCACAGAAGCATTAAGACTGGGGGTTTTACCCACTAGAGGAATTGCCACTAGTTGATCGCAATTTTTTGCGGTTAATTGACTCAAACCTTTACCTTCCGAGCCTACTACTAAAGCTATTGCTCCACTAAAATTAGTTTCATTTAACAGAGTATCAGTATCCGTAGTCGTACCATAAATCCAAAAACCTGCTTCTTTGACTTTAGTAATAGCTTGGTTGAGATTAACGACTCTGGCGATCGCTAAATTCTCTAATGCCCCCGCAGCTACTTTCATGACTGTCGAGGTAATGCCTACTGCTCTTCTTTGAGGGATAATTAAGCCTTGAACTCCCAAAGCTTCAGCAGTACGAATAATTGCCCCCAAGTTATGGGGATCTTCGATCCCATCGGCAATGACAATCACAGGATCGGTAGTTTGTTTAGCGTGAGAGAGCAGATCTTCTAACTCCCAATAAGAATAGGGCGCAACTTGGGCTGCAATTCCCTGATGATTAGCTCCTTGGGTTAATTGAGATAAACGACGGGAATCTACTTCATCAATAATTGTGCCCTTAACTTTAGCGTCTTTAATTAAAGGATAAAACTGCCCATTAGCTAGTAATTTATCTATAACCCAAATCCGATTAATTTGGCGATCGCTTTTTAAGGCAGCTAATACCGCATGACGACCATAGGTAAGATCTAAATCTTCTCTAGGTTGAGAATCAATATCAACAACAAGATTTTCAGCAGGTTGATGGCGAGATTGAATTTTTTTCTGCTGCTTGATAAAAACTTTAGGTTTAGATTTCATCAAAATTAAATTTATTTAAACTAATGACTAATGACTAATGACTAATACAATCAAAATTCAACTTGGCAAATAACTCTTGTAAACGCTGCGGATTAGTTAAATAAAGATAGCCAATTAAGGCTTCTAAACCAGTTGCCTTTTGATAAGTTTGACGAGCTAAACGGCGAGGCTTAGTAACACAAGCATTACGTCCACGGCGTAAAATTTCTTTTTCTGAGTCAGTGAGATCGGGGAGAAGAATTGCTAAATGAACCGCCTGACTTTCGGCTCTTACTTGAGTTACAACTTGACTATGATAGTCAGTCATACGTTTCGGAGGCATTAAGAACTGGGTGCGAACATAGAGTTCAAACACAGCGTCTCCTATATATGCTAAAGCGATCGGCGACAGTCTTTCAATTTGATTTAACTCAATGACTGTGGTCGAATTTAGCATAGCTCCGAGGTTGACCCAAGTTTGAGCCGTGTCGATTGGCGTATGATTGTTTTGATCTGGCTCTGGTGAATTCACATCCAAATGGGACGTTATTATTTTATATTTTCCAGTGCTACTTCCACAGAAGGCTGAAGAGAAAGAAATTTCTCTAAACGAACTAGTTTTACAGTTTGTGTGACTCGTGCATTAGTAACAACCTGTAGGCTGCCACCAACGGTTTGTGCCTTTTTAACAAGTTGCACCAAAGCTCCCAACCCAGAACTATCTATAAAATCAATCTGTGCAAGAACCAAAATTAGGTTTTTTGGTCCTTCGTCTATACAACTACCGATGACTTTACGAAATGCTGGTTCAGAAAAGGCATCTAGTAATCCAGTAAGACGAAATATTTGATAATTTTCCCTGACTTCGCGGGTGCCTCTTAAGCTTACAGTCAGGTTTAGCTGCTCAGGAATAACCCCCTCCTCAACTTGAACCTTAATTCCAGTGATATCACTGCGTCGGAATTCGGAGGCAACCTCCGAATTCCGACGCACTAACAATAAGCATTATCCCGAAAAACGGTACGCTACTGTTAACTTTGTCAATGGTAAAGTATAGCCCATTTTTACTAGTAATGTTAGTTTTGCCAGTAAATATCATTTGTTCATGAGTTTTCCACAAGTTATTATCAGCATAAAACTTTAAAATAATTAAAATTACTACAAAAAACCCTGCTTGCGATTGTGAAGCAGGGTTGCAGAGCAAGAGGAATTACTTACTGTAAACAATTACGTATAGTGATTCAAATAATGAACTGTTTTTTGATTAACCAAATATTACTGCTTCAATATCCTGAATACATGAGTATAAATACTGAAGTTGATTAAGTGCTAAAGTTTTTTTGTAGTTGTTTACACGTAACATAATTTTATTGGTATCTTTAGATTGCTGATTAAGGTTCGTTGTAGAGTAGGCACAAGTATTCAAATTTTAATTTTGCCAATACTGTTAATCAGTTCGCTTACGTTAGATATAAATAATGTTTATAATTCGTTGGTTAACAAAACTAAATAAAAATAGCTGGAAATTTATTACGAAAAACCATTGGTTAATTCTCTTCTCAATTATTTTTGGTCTCACAATTCAGTTAGTTATTTTGCCAGTTTGGACTCAACAACCAATTACCACCATTACAACTTTGGTGAGAGCAGATGAGGCTGTCATGTTACAGCCTTTAGTTAACAAATTTAATCAACAACATCCCGATATCAAATTTCAAATTATAGATGCTCCCAGTGATAGTAACCAGGTAGAAGATTTATATACCTCTTCATTTTTGCTAGGTAATTCTCCCTACGATTTGGTTTATATGGATATCGTCTGGACTCCTAAATTTGCTGCTGCTGGCTGGTTAACAGATATTACTGAGCGTATATCGACTGCTGAGTTAGAACCATATCTAGAAGAAGATATAGCAGGGGGAACATATGAAGATAAGCTTTATCGTTTGCCTTTCCGTTCTGATGCAGGAATGCTTTATTATCGTCAAGATTTACTAGAGCAAGCGGGATATAAACCACCGGAAACCTTTGATGAATTACTAGAGATTTCTCAGGATTTACAAAAGCAGGGAGTAGCAGATTGGGGATATATATGGCAGGGTAAGCAGTACGAAGGATTGGCTGCGATGTTTGTAGAAATACTGCAAGGAAGTGGAGGTTTTTGGGTAAATCCCGATACTTTAGAGGTTGGTTTAGATAAACCTGAAGCAATTAATGCAGTTAAATTTTTACGTACTGCGATCGCTAAAAAAATTTCTCCCCCTGGTGTTACTAACTATGAAGAGGAAGAAGCTCGTTTAATATTTGAAAATGGTAAGACCGTTTTTATGAGAAATTGGCCTTATGTCTATAGTTTGGCGTTGGCATCTGATATTGCTGGTAAGTATAATATCAAACCAATGGTTCATGCGGTAGGCAAGACTAGTGGAGCTTGTTTAGGAGGATGGGGATTAGGTATTTCTACTAGTACTAAACACCCAGAGGAAACTTGGGAAGTAATTAAATTTCTAAGCAGCGAAGAATCTCAACGGGAGTTTATTTTAGAAACTGGTTTTGTCCCCAGTCGCACAGCTTTGTTTAATGACCCTGCAATTGTCGCTAAATATAATTATTATCCTAAGTTATTAGAGGTAGTAAGAAATTCTGCCTTACGTCCGCCAATTGCTCAATATGCTCAAGCTTCCGATATTTTACAGCGTTATCTTAGTGCAGTCATAACTAATGAAATGACTCCAGAAAAAGCTATGCAAGCTGCTGCAAGGGAAACTCGGAGTTTGTTGGAAAGGTAAAACAAGTAAGAAGTAAGAAGTAAAAATGCTAAGTAAACAAGAAAAATTGACAGGTTGGTTATTATTATTTCCTGCTTTATTAATTTTAGGTTTAGTGTTTATCTATCCCATTGCCAGGGCTTTTTGGTTAAGTTTTTTTACGGAAAATTTAGGTACACAACTTCAAGCAGAGTTTTCAGGGTTGAGTAATTATCAAAGAATGCTCGGGGATGGCAGATTTTGGCAGAGTTTATATAATACATCTGTTTTTACGGTAATTAGCGTCATTCTAGAATTATTGTTGGGTTTGGGTGTGGCTTTAATTTTAAATAAATCATTTTTTGGTCGGGGAGTAGTGCGTACTATTGCAATTATTCCTTGGGCGTTACCAACCGCCATTATGGGACTAGCTTGGGCATGGATTTTTAACGATCAATATGGCGTAGTCAACGATATTTTTAGCCGTTTAGGATTAATTAATACGGGAATTAATTGGTTAGGAACACCTGCTTTAGCGATGACGGCGTTAATTGTGGCTGATGTTTGGAAAACAACCCCATTTATTAGCATTATTTTGCTGGCTGGTTTGCAATCAATTCCTGAAGACTTATATGAAGCTCACAGAATGGATGGTGCAAGTCCTTGGCAGAGTTTTTCTCAGATAACCTTACCGTTGTTAATGCCCCAAATTTTAATTGCTTTGTTATTTAGATTCGCTCAATCTTTTGGGGTTTTTGACTTGGTACAGGTAATGACTGGAGGAGGGCCTGCGGGGACAACCGAAACAGTTTCAATTTATATCTATTCAACAGTGATGCGCTACTTAGATTTTGGTTATGGTGCAGCTTTGGTGGTAGTAACTTTTTTGTTGTTAATTTTAGCAGTAGCAATTACTTCCTTATTGTTGAGGAAAGCTCGTGTTTAACAAAAGCTATAATCTTAACTTCACTGGTAAAAGAAAATTACTGACTACTAAAAAGATTCAATACATCACTTTGCTCTCCGCTAACAACCTTTGAAGCTTAGCCAGCCATCTTGATACGGTCAGTGTGTAAAGCGATGATTATGCGGCGAAACCATAGTATCTTTAGACACTCTATTTCTGATCAACCACAGCAATATATGCTCCAAGCCCAATCAGTATGCTGCCTGAAGTAATTCGCTGACCCTGCCTAAATCTGTAGCTTGCTCGCAACTTCTGACCAATAGGTTCTGCAAATGTCGCAACAACAACGTCAACTGCAAGGTTCAACAAATCTGTGACGAGACCTAAAAACAGAAACTGGGTAAAAACGTTGCCATTTGAAACATCGATAAACTGTGGAATAAATGCCAGGAAAAACAATGCCGTTTTAGGATTTAGCACTTCAGTAATCACGCCTTGATAAAAGGTACTGTTTCTGTGCGGTGATTTTACTACTGCACTAGCATTAATCGATAAAGTATCTTGACTCAAAAGAGTTCGCAATCCCAAGTAAACAAGATAAGCGGCTCCTGCATATTTCACAATCATGAACGCGACAGCAGAAGTCATCAACAGACCAGAAATCCCAACCGCAGCAGCAACAACATGAACAAGCCCACCTACAAATAAACCGAGGGCAGACAAGATTCCTTCGGATTTGCCACCGTTAAAGCTGCGTGCCAATGTGTAGAGAATGCCTGGACCTGGAGTAATGCTGAGAATAAAGGCGGCTGTTATAAAAAGACCAAAGGTATTGAGATCGGGCATATTAAACTCAACTGCTTTATCGTTATCTTTCCTTTGATCATATATCAAAACTTTTTCATGTAAGTAATACCCTAAATTGAATTAATTACACAGACAATTTCCGTATAAATACTTTGACACTTTACGTCATTCGTAAGAAGTATTTTTGAGAGTAAATTGCTAAAAGCTACATATAGTAATAAATATAGACATTTATTTAAAAATAAATGTCTACCTTAAGATCGATGTAATTATTTGCAGAAAAAAGACAATATAAACATCATCTCTATTTATAAAGATTGCTCTAAAGTTAAAAATAAAGATATGAGCGAATGATAACAAGTAATTGATATCTTTAATAATCCTCTAAATATAGAGATGCAGTTCACAATTAAAACTAAACTCAAATAGAGGGATGTAGTATTATGGCTTACGCAGAGACAAATAATCCAACTAACAATAGAATAGTTGAAACTCTGGCTATTTCTGACGACCGAGATCTAATTAGATGGGGACCAATTATCGCTGGGATTTTTGTAGCGATCGCCACTCAATTAATTCTTAGTGCTTTAGGGGCAGCGATCGGTCTGACAATTGGAGCAGGGGGAACGAATGATCCTAATGCGGTTGGTCTTGGTGTAGGTATTTGGGCAATTATCAGTTTATTAATTGCTTTATTTATTGGTAGTTGGGTAACTGCCTCGGGCTGTAGTCCTATGAATAAAAAAACTGCCATGCTACATGGAGCAATTTTCTGGGCAACAACTTTAGCAATCAGTGCTTGGTTACTAGCTAGTGGAGTATCGGGAGCTTTTGGGATCGCAGCTTCTAATGCGGGAGAAGCATTAAATCAAGCACAGCAACCAGGTGGGGTTAGACTTCCTAGTCAACTTCCTAATGTGTCACCCCAAGAGTTAAAACAAGTAGCAGGAAATTCAGCTAAAGCAGCTTGGTCGTTTATTATCGGCTCATTGCTAGGACTAGCAGCATCTTTAATTGGTGCTTCTGTAGGAGCGAAAAAACCAAGACCTATTCGTACAGGTAGAGTTCCTGAACCTCAAACACCCGAAAATCTAGCTAGATAGAAAATGATTATGTGATTATTCATTAAATCCAGCAGCCTGCTAGAAAAAAGGAAATAGTCAAAAGCTTGGTAGCGAGAGGGCAAAGCCCACGCTACGCGATCGCGGTTTATAAATTCTCAAATTACTTGCAAAAAAACTCTATTTCACCAAAGGGTAAAAATTATTTATTATTACTAATATTTTTGTTAATTTGGTGTACGCGATCGCACTCAAGCAACATTTTGGACAAAGCAGAATTTATTTAAACCTCAGCTTTTGAGGATATCAAAGAGAAAAAATTTGTTGATGCAAGGGATTTATTAAGCTAAAAACATAATTCACCAACTAAAACCATGCTTAGTAAGAGTTTGATCAATAAACTTTATTAAAGTATCTGCCATTAATTTTTGCTCGCTAATGCGAGGATGACCAGGAGTAACTTGTTGGTGAATTAAAGAAAATACACGTTGATCATTGTTTTCGTCGGAGTATTCGGCGATCGCTTCTTTTACATAAGCATCCCATTGAGAATCATGAAACATATTGGGAATCATACCTATAAAATAGGCATTGGGATATCGGCTACGAAGATTAGCTAGTAACTGCTTATAACGTTCTTTCCACTCCTGGCTAGACATATCTTTGTCAATTTCAATAGTTCCAGAATCATTTTGGCCGTAAGCAATGATTACTAAGTCGGGAGTATAGTTATTAAAATTCCAAGTAGGAGCATCGGGTAAAGGTTTGACTTTATCATAGATAGCCTCAGCACCTACGCCATTGCGCCAAAATTTATTCCAATAACCATAACCATTCACTAACGGTACTCCTGCTTGAGCGACTATGGATAGTTCTGCATTATAATGTCTGGCTAGCATCGAACCATAGCTGTAGTAACCATTATCCAGATGATTGTTATCCCCTTCAGGATCTTTGACCCCTGTTCCTTCGTATTCCACAGCAATACCAGAAGAAACGGAATCCCCGTAAACCTCAATTGTGCGTTGGGAGTCTGGTTCGGCAGCTAGTATTTCTCCATCAATGATTATGCCATGAAAATTAAATTCGCCTGTAACGTAGTCGTTGCGCTTAATTAAGACTGCATTGTGAAGTTTATTTTCTAGTCCCTCAGCCACATTGTAAATAACAGGTTGACCATTTGATGATTCTTTTTTTAACTCAATAGTAATCGGCTGCGGATTATCATCTAAATAAACATCAACAAAATTCGCATCTCCCCAATTATCTTCTGACAGTTCAATTTTTAAACTAGTTCCAGTAAATTTAAACTTTACTGCTGTCCCTGGATAACCAAAAGCTGGTGCTTGGGGATTTTGCCAGTTAATTCTACCTGAGTAATTAAAATTCTGGTTATCAGCAGTAATTTTTTGAGGATTAGAAACGGCAGTAATAACTTGGTGGGTATTTAAAATATTCTTGGGTGTAAATTTGGCTGTAAAGTTTTCTGGTTGTAATTTTAAGGGGTTAGATGGCTCAGAATTAGCTGACAATAAAATTTCCGTGGGAATGATAGCCTGATGAAAGACTTGTACTGCGTCAATATTTCCTAATAAACCGAACATATTAATATCTTCAACAATTGTAATTATAGAAAATGTTTAAAAAGTAAAAATAATTGCTTAGACATTGGCAATCAATTTATTACACTTTACCTTCAATTTTAATTTTTATTCTCTAATAATACAGAAAAGCTATGAATTAGATAGAATATTTAAATTTGATGTAGAATTTAAAAAAAAATCGCCTAACTCTTAGGTTTTTCAAACTAGTGTTAGGCAATTTCAATTAATATGAAATTATCAAGCGTATTTTGGCTAAGCTTGAAGAATAAAATCATACTAAATCCGATTATCAAAACATACTTTCCCGTCAGGAGTTTGAATTAGGCTAAAATGCTAGTGCCTAGTGCCTAATGCCTAACCTCAATTTTTAAATAGCGTATCTAAACAGGATTTAGTATCAGACTATCATTGCCAGCACCTCCTATGTGGATGAATGTTGTCTTAGAAACCTTCGCCACCGAAGCAGGGGCGAATCAGAACAAAATTATCCTCTTAGTTCAAGATCGAGCAGGATGGCATCGAAGCGAAAAAGTGAATTTACCTCCTGGAATAGAAACCGAGTTTTTACCAGCTTATTCTCCTGAATTACAACAGATGCGAGAGATTATGGTCATTGGTAGATGAACCAATTGCCAATGAAAATATCGAAAGTATCGAGGAACTAGAAGAGATACTCTCAAAACGTTGTTGTGTCCTTTTAAAATATTTATCGAACTTCTAATAACAATTAGATTGTGATTTAAATCACAGACAAAAAGTATTAATTAATACCTTGTATCATTGATAACATTATGATGAGTGAAATGTAAATAGTAATTATAAATTTCAAGCAAAGTAAATTATCCTGGTATTTATTAACTTAATTGGATAATTATTTAATGTTTAATTGATTCGGAATTTTTACGTAGATATTTATGCAGAGAGAATATATTTAAAACTATTAAATATGAATAATTACTGAAGATTATTTAATTAAAATTACCGACTAACTCAATTAATAATATAATAAACTGAAATTGAGCTAATTAAAGTTATCTATCACTCTATTTAATTTGGATAAAAAAAATGAAAAGTTACTTAATGAATTTAACTTATGAAATTGAAATACAACCAGGAGAAACCTTAACTTTACCAAAGTCACTGGTTGAGCAAGTAGGAGAGGGACGCTGGATTATCAGTATTCAACCCAAACTTAATCAAGCTGAGAAAATTCGCAATCATAATGCTTTTCTCAATGGCTATGCTTCAGAAGATGAGGGATTGTATGATGACTATCCAATCGGGTGAATTTTGGGTTGCTCAGATTCCATTTACCGATCGCTCAAACTTTAAAAAACGTCCTGTTTTAATACTTTGGCTCGATGGTAATGATGCAGTAGTAGCGGTAGTTACTTCGGCTACTCCTCGTACTCAAACTGATGTTTTGTTACAAGACTGGGTTAAAGCAGGTTTACGGGTTGCTTCTACGGTGCGCCTTTCTCGTCTTGATTGTTTAGAGCAATCTTTATTATTAGCTAAAATTGGGCGTGTTTCTGTAGATGACGCTCAAAGTTTAAAAGAAGTTTGGAATTCATATATCAAGCTGCAATTTTAGATGGTCACTTAGTTTGGAATAGATCATTTTTGTAAGGGGAGATGTTGAAAATTTTTCTGGCTTCAGGTGAGTCATAGAGATAATCAAGTATTTATCAACTTAATTGAATGATTATTTAATGTTTTATTAATTCTGAGTTTTTACGTAGATAATTATGCAGAGATAATATATTTTAAAACATTAAATAATGATAGCTTTGTATATTTGTTGTTGGGTTTCACTTCGTTCTACCCAACCTACATTTAAAGAGCGATCGCCCTACGTGAATTTTGTGACATCAGCGAAAATAGTCATTGCTGTAACTACTACTTCTTAGCCAGTAAATTGACGACGGTATTGATTAACTCTTGAGGTTGCACAGGTTTACCAAGATAATCTGTTGCGCCTAAACGTTTAGCTTCTTGTAGATGTCGATCGCCTGTACGAGAAGTTGCCATGATTATTGGTGTATTTTTAAAAGCTGGTTTGGCTCTTACTTGCTCTAGGAGTTCAAAACCATTGAGCCGAGGCATTTCGATATCGGAAACAATTAAGTCAATTTTACCTTTATATTGGTCAATTTGTTCTAATGCTTCTTGTCCATCACGGCAGGCAATTACCTGGTAGCCAACGGTAGTAAGAATTTTATCTAACATTCTTCTAGTTGCGATCGAATCTTCTGCTATCAAGATAGTAGCAACCGTGTTGGCGATAGTGGTTGCACCCTTTTTAATTACTTCTGAGTTAATGGCATCTTGTTCTAACCCTTGAGGAAAAATTACGGGAATTACTTGTCCTGTACCCAAGATAGTACAACCTCCCACGTAATTTGGGACAGTAATTGTCTCGTCAAAAGGTTTGATAATTAATTTCTCTTCTTTGACTATGGCATCAACTAAAATTACCAATGGTTCAAAAGCAGTTATGAGGACGATCGCAACTTTGCCTTGACTTAATTGCAGAGGTTTTCTGGGACAGGGAAATAAATTAGAAACAGAAGCAAGCGGAATAACTTGTTCGTGCCAATTAACATAGTGTTTTTGTTCATCGGTAAAAACCAATTCTCGCTCAGGTAATATTTCAAGAATGCTGGTATGAGGAATTGCTAAGAGTTGATTTTGTAATTGAACTAAAAGTAAAAATTGTAAACTTAGATTTAGCGGTAAAGTAATGGTAAAAGTTGAACCAAGACCAGCATCAGTTTGCACCTGTAGTTGACCTCGTAGCTGGCGAATCAAATTAAGCACAATATCTAATCCCATACCTCGACCAGAGATATCGCTCACCTGGGTTGCAGTTGAGAAGTCAGGTTCAAAAATCCAGTTAAGAATTTCTGCTGGTTTAAAATCACTAATCGCTTTATTTGGAGGGCAAATTCCTCTTTGTACTGCGCGATTATAAACTTTTTCTAAATTAATTCCACCTCCATCGTCTTTGATCGTAATTACTAGCTGATTTTTTTGTAGTTGCGCAGTTAACCAAATAGTTGCTGTTTCGGATTTTCCTGTAGCTAAACGCTCGTATTTAGATTCAATCCCATGATCGAAGGCATTATTGAGTAAATGAGTAAGGGGAGTTTGCAGTTGTTCGAGTAATATCTGATCGACAGGAGTATTTTTGCCGATTATTTCTAAGTTGACGAGCTTATCAAACCTTTGACTTAAACCTTTAATTTGAGGAACAAAGCGTTTCGCCAACAAATCAAAAGGAACAAGTCGGGAGTCGGTAACTTGAGTATATAAAGTCGCTAAGTTTTTCTCTGTTTGTTCGATGTCTTCAGATAATTCTCTGTCTACAAAATCTAGGTCAGTGCGCGTTTCTTGGATTTGTAACATTAATTCTTGAAAGGACTGGAGACTAGTATGCAAGTCTGTATAACGATCCATTTCTAGAGAATCAAAATAATTATCCTCTTCGACAAAATCATTATCATCTTCTGTTTTAGCAGCAAGACTAGTAGAGGCGACAGCTAGTTGGTTGTATAAATTTTCGATCTGTTCGCGAATTGGTTCAAATTGACGAGTGAGCGATCGCAAACGACGATTAGCTTGATTTAGTAGTTGTTGCTGACGATTAAAACGTGAATGGCTTAAGATCAATTCTTCAACATTGTTGGTCATATTCTCTAATCTTTCCAAGGGAATTTTGACCTGATTCGCCGTCGATTTTTGTGATTCTTCAACTACCTTAGAGATTATTTTGCTCTCGGATACCGCAGCTGGAGCGAACATGACTGTAGACATTTCCATGTCTTCATCCCCTAGATCGAAAAATCCTGCGTTAGCATTGAGTTGATCTTCTTCGACACCATTTAGTTCTTGTTCCACCTCATTGAGAGCAATGGCTTCTAAATCACTAGTATTTTCCAGATAAAGAGCGCGCTGTTGACGAATTTCGCCGATTAATTCCTGTACTGTTAACAAAGCTTCTAGAGGATCAGTTTCAGCGATGATGGTGGGAATGGGTGCTACTGCCTCGATTAACCAAGGTAACTCCAAGGTTTCACCCAAAAAGGTACATTCATCCAGAAACCCAGTTAATGCCTCATTAATTACTGCTTCAGGAGTATCAAAAGCCAAATCAGCGATCGCCTGACAAATAGCTTCTAAGTCTTGATTCAGGGTATTGGCAATTAAATCTTGATTCTGATTAGCTGTCTCTTGCGATGTGACTGCGTTCAACTCCAACTGGGTAACATAAACTGCGATCTCTGACCTTAACTGAGCAATAATATCCTTGGTTAACAGCAAAACTTCTGCTATTTCTGATTCGGCTAAAGCTTGAATAATCGGTGTAGTAGCGGTTGCTAACCAAGGTAATTCTAAAGTTTCTGCCAAAAACAAACATTCATCAGCAAAACCTGTTAATAATGGCTCAATGACTTCAGCAGGACTATCTAATTCCAGATCTTCAATTACCACAAAGCTATTTTCTAGCTCGGATGTGAGCGTATTGTAAACTAAATTATGATTATGGCTAGCACTACCGTGATCATCAACTAACGAATGTTCTCCTGTCTCAGTAGAGTCAACCAAAGCTTCTAAAGCAGTAATCAATTCAGGATTGGCGACTGCCTCATCCACTGTACGAGCCTCACTTAAAACATAGCCGACTTCATCAATTCCTTTTTCAACTAACGCCCAAGCTAATTCTATCTCTGCAATTTGTTGTTCCTGAATACCTACAAGCACATCTTCTAACTTATGAGCCAGTTGTTGTAAACTAGTCAACGACGCTAGACCAGCCCCACCTTTAAGAGAATGAGCAGCACGTAGTAAAGCGGTGAAGTCAGGATTAGCACGATCTTGTAAGCCTTGCTCTAGCATTTGCAGATACTCTGGAGCATCTTCATCTAGAAAACACTGACGTGCTTCGGCGGTAATAGCAGCGAGAATTTCAGGATCTAACTGGGAACTCATGCGTAGGTAGTGGGTAGTGGGTAGTAGCAAGTAGAAAGTAGAAAGTAGAAAGTAGAAAGTAGGAAGTAATTATTATTGATTAGTAAAAAAACTAAAAACTAAAAACTAAAAACTAGAAACTAGAAACTAGAAACTAATATCAGTAATCATATCTATGCCTGAAGCTTAAATTGCGACACTGATGATTGTAGGTTTTCGGCTTCTTGTACGAGAGTCCGCAGTGATTGCACCACGTTTTGTGCTTCAGTCGAATTAGTTTTAGCTACCATAGCAATACCATTGATCTGCTCATTTACCTGTTTGGAAGTATTAGTCTGATTAATCGTATTACTAGAAATTGATTTTAAGTATTGATCAATCTGTTGACTAGTTTCTGCCAAACTGCGTAGGTTTAATTTCGTCATCCGTACTAATTCACTACCATTAACTACCTCTGACGTACTAGTTTCCATCCCTTCCAATACCGAAGTTGTATCCTGCTGAATTGCTGTTACTAGTTGTTGAATATCTTTGGTAGCATCGGTAATCCGATCTGCTAAACGCCGTACCTCTTCTGCCACAATTCTAAATCCTTCGCCGTGTTCGCCTGCACGAGCAGCCTCTACTGAAGCATTAAAAGCTAGAAGGTTGGTTTTTTCGGAAATACCAGAAATAATTTCGACAATTTGGGCAATTTCTTGCGAAGATTCTGCTAACTGCTTTACTTTTTTGGCAGTGTTGGCAACAGTAGTCCGAATTTTTTCAATACTGTTGACGGTGGCATCCATTGCTAAATCTCCCTCTTTAGCTTGAATTGAACCATGTCGAGCAATCTGAGCAGCTTCTTGGGCATAATTAGCTACAGTTTCCACCGATTGATTGATTTGATCAATACTGCTTAATGCTTGGCTAATTGCTTCTGCCTGATTCAACGCCGAGTCGGAAAGTTGACGTACTGAACCTTCCCCAGCTAGAGATAATTGACCAACTTCACCAGAAACCTTTTGTACTTCCTGTAATAGTTCCTGTAACTTTTTCATAGTCGAGTTGAAAGCATCGGCAATTGAACCCACTGCACCATCAGTCATTTCGGCCCTAACAGTTAAATCTCCTTTTTTTGCTCCTTCTACATCCAACAGCAGACTCATCACACCTTGTTGTAAGCTTTCTTTTTCTCGTTTTTGGCGTTTGGTTTCTGTTTCTTGAGTAAAAAGCAGATCTTGGATTTGTCCTGCCATTTTGTTGATATTGAAACCTAAATCTGCCAATTCATCTTTACCTGAGACAGATATACGAGTATCCAATTGTCCTTGTCCTAATTTTTTAACAGCTTCTGCTGCTTGCAGAATTGGCTGAGTAGCTTTGTAGCCAATTATTGAGGCAACAATTCCCACGGCGATCGTAATTATCAGTGTAGCTGCAACAAAAGCGAGTAATATTTCTCTTTGCGCTTTTAAAGCTAGCTGTCTATCAACAACAGTAATAGTACTCCAGCCTAAATCTGGTAATTGAGCGCGAAACTCGTCTTGAAACTTGGCAAAGGGAATATAAGAAACTAATTCTTGCTCTGTAAGGATAGTTTGTTTATTATTTACTTGTTGTAACTGGTTAAAAAAATCAAAGCGATCGCCTGCTGGTTGCAATTTTGTCTCTCGACTTTCAATAGTCTTAAATTCTTGTTCATCAGAAGCAGCAAAAATTTGTCCTTGTTTATCCAGCAGATAGTTATTATGTTCTGTATCGCCAGAGAGAATTACATCTCGCAGATATTTAACTGGCATCCTGGCTCTAATTACACCAATATTTCTACCCGTAGCAGTATCTTTGATTGGTGCAGCTAAATAAACTGCCATAATCCCATAGCTTGGAGATAGAAGGGGTTGGCTTAAGATTGCTCCATCTGCTGCAATTGCTGCTTGAAAATAACTGCGATCGCTGTGATTCGATAAAGGTTTGCCTGTAGATTGAGCAATAACATTACCCGCTAGATCAAAAGCAGCAACACTATCGTAAATATTATAGGCTTTAATAAACGAATCCAGAGCAGCTTGTTTGTCTTTAACTGGAGTTTTAGCTCTTAGTTCAGAATTGGTCAAAATACTTAGGTTCGACATCACCTGAATATCACCAAAACGCTCCCGCATATAAAATGCCACCTTGTCAGCTACTTTTTCGGCCGTATTCTGTTCTGCGGACTTGATTTGCTCAAGAGTGGAGCGATTAGCAAAGTTATAAGCTATAAAACCGACAGAAATAGTCGAAAAGGCACTGATACCAATCAGAATAAGAGTAGTTTTAACTCTAAGATTAAATTTATCCCAAAAACTATAACCAGCTTTAACTTCTGATTCTGGGGCATCAATAATTGTATCTTCCTCAATAGTAGAACTACCCAGATTGCTCAAAGCTTCACGAGCTACATTACCATAATTACCACTAGGATCTAATTCAATAATCTCCTGATAAAGAGCGATCGCCTCTTCAATTTTGCCCTCATTTTCAAGAGTACTTGCTTGGACAATTTTGCCCACAATGTTATCATTATCATCGTTTAAAAACTGAAATTGAGAATCAGACATAAGACGTTGTTTATTGAACGTATAAGATTTATGGTTGTAATGTTCGTAGCCCTTCGGGTTCGGCAGTTGCTCTTTGTTGGAAACCAACAAGACCGCACTGCCTCACTTTTAGCTTTTAGCTCTTAGCTTTTTTTAGACGGATATCAACGTTGATTGTTGATGCAGCTGTTGTAATAAATTTCTAGGGTTTAAAATATAGCTATTTTGAGTATCTGTAGCGATTGGCAAAGCCACGCCTTCGGCGATCGCAGTCGAACAGCAGTCTCGTAATCTTGGTGGTATATGCTCTGGAAACTGCTGTAGATGATGAGATTCTAACGAGACAATTCCTACTAATTTTTGAGTTACTAATGCTATCTGTCTGAGGCTGGAATCTAGCTGTTGTTTTATGGTTACAGCAGTTAACTTTTTTTGTAAAAGATTTCTCTCATTTTTTAAATTAAAATAGCGATCGCTATCTAAAACCCAGATTAACGAACCTTTAAAATTAACTACTCCATACCAAAAATCAGCTATTCCTGGAACTGTACAGATATTATTACTTTCTAATTGCACTACTCCCCCCATAGCGGATAGGGGTATACCCAAGTTTATTTCTGGTTCTGGTGATAATTGGACGCTAAAATATTCTTGCTGCATCAGAATTTAAAGACTACTTCTCTTGTCTGTATTTACTTGCTTAGTGTTAATTAGCAAATTCAGTAACTTTATCGACTAAGTTTTGAGGTACATAAGGTTTAGTAATGTATTCATTTCCCCCCTGACGCATTGCCCAAAAGCGATCAAATTCCTCAGCTTTAGAGCTACAGAATAAAATAGGCAGATCTTTCCATTCTGGTTTTTCACGAATTTTGCGACAAAGATCTAAACCACTTTCTCCAGGCATCACAATATCCAACAAAACTAAATTAGGAGCAGGGTTATTATTCAACCATTCCCAAGCAGCTTCAGCAGTCTCAGCCACCGCCACATTAAAACCTGCATGAGATAATAGAGCAGAACTCATTTGTCTTTCTGCACGAGTATCTTCCACAATCAAGATTGTTTTCATAACCAATAGTTAGTTAACTAATTTTTTTGATTGATTCTATAATTCCCAAAAAGCTAGTCTAACTATCATCCATCGCCCGAAGGGCGAGGCAAAAGGCAAAAGGCAAGAGGCAAGAGGTAAAAGGTTTAATACTCTAAATCAGCAACGTCCTAAAGATTTATTAAGAAACTTTGCTAATTCCTAAATATCTTATTACTACTCCGTTTTGATGGTGGTCTGACAACACCGAATCAAGATATCCTGAGTGAAGCAGTTTTATTATCTAATGTTTTAAAATCCTAATGACCGCTATAAATACTAACTCAACTAAAAAATCTCAACCTTCCAATCCTCCTACTGACTCAAAAGCTAGAGTAAGCCAGTTTATGAAACAGCTACAGGATGAAATTTGTGCTGGCTTAGAAAAGATTGATGGAGGGGGAAAGTTTAAAGAAGAGAGTTGGGAAAGAGAAGAAGGCGGTGGCGGACGTTCTCGTGTTTTAGCAGACGGCGGAGTTTTGGAACAGGGAGGAGTTAATTTTTCGGAAGTTTGGGGGAGTCATTTACCTCCTTCTATTATTCAACAACGTCCTGAAGCAGCAGGACATGGATTTTATGCTACAGGTACATCAATGGTATTGCATCCTCGTAATCCTTATGTCCCGACAGTTCATCTCAATTTTCGCTATTTTGAGGCTGGCCCTGTGTGGTGGTTTGGTGGTGGTGCAGATTTAACCCCTTACTATCCTTTCGCTGAAGATGCAGCCCATTTTCATCGTAGTTTTAAAGAGACTTGCGATCGCCATAATCCCGATTATCATCCAGTATTTAAACATTGGTGTGATGAATATTTCTATCTTAAACATCGTCAAGAAACCCGAGGAGTAGGAGGATTATTCTTTGATTATCAAGATGGTACAGGCGAATTATACAAAGGGCCACATCTAGATAAAGAAGCAGCTGCATATAGCAAGAATTTAGGCGAAGTTGCTCACCGCAGTTGGGAAGATTTATTTAGCTTTATACAAGATTGTGGTCAAACCTTTTTACCTGCCTATTTACCCATTGTCGAAAGACGCAAAGATACTGAATATGGCGAAAGACAACGGAATTTTCAGTTATATCGTCGTGGGCGTTATGTTGAATTCAATTTAGTATATGATCGCGGTACTATTTTTGGCTTACAAACTAATGGACGTACAGAGTCAATTCTCATGTCTTTACCCCCTTTAGTTCGTTGGCAATATAACTATCATCCCGAACCTAATACTCCTGAAGCAGAGCTATATGAAACTTTTCTCAAACCTCAAGACTGGGTAAACTGGCAAGCTTCTTAGTAATTTTCGTTTAGCAGATGTTGATTAGTCTATGAGCAAAGTAACGAGTAGCGAGTAACGATTAATGAACTTGTTATTTGGCAAATTATTCATTAAGATAGTGAGCGATCGCTCTATCATCAGGCATTTGCTCATACTGGGGGAGATCATCGGTAATTTGCCACCATTTAGCTTTTGAATCTGTAAAAATATGAAACTCTTGATATTGGTCAAATTCTCCTTCACAGCCAGCAACAGGTAAGCCCAGTAAATTATCTCGTAGGGGATAGATGGTGGCTAAACTCGAACCACAATTTTTACAAAAAGTTTTGATGACATTAGGAGTAGATTGATATTGAGCTAAATATTCCTCTCCTCTGGTTATTTGATACCCATCCTGCCTCACCACCATACGACTTCTAAAAGCTGCACCATGCCACCTGCGACATCTCGAACAATGACAGTGAACTAAATTGCCTGTTACTCCTCGATATTCATAACCGATTTTGCCACACAGACATTCACCTTGAAGACTCGCCAAGTATTTCCCTCTATTTTAGATAACAATTCTATGACACTTCTGACTTCTGACTTCTGTACGGGCAGTTCGCGAACTGCCCCTACTCTGACTTTACGAATGATCCCAATCAGGTTTAATTGCTTTGCGATGATTAATATAGCGGTCAATAGACATAGCAGCAATACAACCATCTCCCGCAGCTACAACTGCCTGTTTATAAGGAGTATTACGAATATCACCAATCGCCCAAACTCCAGGAATATTAGTAGCCATAGATTCATCTACCTTAACACCGCCATCAGGGTTATATTCGACTTGATCGCCGATAAAATCTGTAATTGGTTTAGAGCCGTTTAAATAGACAAAAACCCCTTCTACTTCTAAAGATAAAGGTTCTTCTTGCTCTTTAGTTTTTACCTTGATACCTGTTACTCCTGCATCATTACCTTCAATTGAGGCTAAACGGCTACGTCGCCAATGTTTAACATTCGACATACTCAGTAAGTCTTGAGCATGATAGTCTTCTGGGTTGGGATCTTTAAACGTAACCCAATGAACTGTGGAAGCAAATTTCGTCAAAAACTGTGCTTCTTCAACTGCTTCTTGGTTTAAGCCGATTACCGCCACTTCGCGATCGCGATAAAATGCCCCATCACAGGTAGCACAATAGCTAACTCCACGACCTAAAAATTCTGATTCGCCTTTAAAAGATGCTCCGCTACGTCCCATTGCTCCCGTAGCCAAAACTAATGATCTACCGACAAAAATACCTTCGGGTGTGTAAACTTTTTTTAAATCGCCACTGACATCAATCCCAAAAACTTGAGCGCGTTGGTAAGTAGTACCATACTCAACTGCTTGTTCTCTCATGCTTTTAAGCAACTCATCCCCACTCATTTCTCCTGATACCCCAGGATAGTTAGCGATTTTATGAGTAATAGCCAATGCTCCCACCGCAGGATTCTTATCTAGAATAACGGTTTTGAGATTGGCCCTTGAAGTATAGAGCGCACAGGTACAGCCCGCTGGACCCCCTCCAATAATGACGACATCAAATTCGTATGTATCCAAAATGCCAATCTCCAGTTGCTTGTTAAACTATATTTCTTTATATTTAGGATACATCTGCCTTGGGTCGGGTTACAAATTTTCTGATAAAAATTACGTAGTTTTGTGACAATATTATTATTGTTTGTCAATAAGAAGTCCGTTCAGTATTACCTCCTTTGACCCAACCTTCTTGCTTACTCCAAGGAAGTCTCACCCTTTGCCATTGTCCATCAGCAGAATCTTCGAGAATGATAATAGTGGCGTTATGCTCAATACCTCCTATTTTACCTGCATTAAGACTCGGCTCGGCTCTTAAACTCAATCCTTCCGGCCAAGTGACCACGGCTCGATAGGCGTTGGGCGGTAATTCTGCATCTAATTCCTCTGAATTAGCTTCTGGATCTGTTTCTAATTGTTCCTGTTCATCCTTAAGGATGTCAGATTCCAAAGGCCCAATAGCAGTTGTAGTTTCTGTGTTCTTGGATTCAGATTTGGGTGAGGGCTGTACTTCAGAAAAAACTGGTTTTTTGGGTGCAACCGACATTCTTTTGTAGTAGGCAAAGATAATAGTTCCTGATATTCCCGCTATTAAACTAATACCCAGGATAAAACCAAGAATAAACTGAACTGTGGCTGATAAACGTTGAAGAATAATAGATTTAGTCATCTCTAATGAAGTTGACTTTGAATGCGATCGCTTAAATCATTGTTTTTGGAAGCCAGACGAGCTTTTCCTGCTGCCACCCATTTTTGTAAGAATTCGATTTGTTCTTGGGCGGTTTTTGCTAAGGGAACGATTTGACTGGCAGCCTCTAGGATATCATCTGTGGTGAAGTCACGCTTTTGACTAAAGCCAATATGCATTGCTTCAATAATAGTTTGTTCGATTTCTGCCCCAGAAAAATCTGGTGTTTCATATGCTAACCGCTTAAGGTCATAATTGCCTAGATTATGGGGACGTAATTTGGCTAAGTGTACCTTAAAAATGGCTTCTCGTTCGGTTTGATTCGGTAAACTGACAAAAAAGATTTCATCAAATCTACCCTTGCGCAATATTTCTGGCGGTAAAGCGCGGATATTATTAGCAGTTGCCACTACAAATACAGCGGATTTTTTTTCTGTCAGCCAGGTAATAAATGTCCCGAAAACTCGGCTGGTAGTCCCTGAGTCTCCTTTCCCATCTAGTCCTGCAAATCCTTTATCGATTTCGTCGATCCAAAGAATACAGGGGGCAAGAGCTTCTGCTAACTCAATAGTTTGACGGGTGCGGGATTCTGATTCTCCAACTAAACCTGCAAATAAACGCCCTACGTCTAAACGAAGTAAGGGCAAATGCCAATGATGAGCGATCGCTTTTGCCGTTAGAGATTTACCTGTTCCCTGTATGCCTACCAGTAGTAAACCTCTGGGATTAGGTAAACCATAGGCTCTTGCTTGCTCACTAAATGCCCCACCTCGCAGTAACAACCAGCTTTTTAGGTTGTCCAAGCCGCCAATATCAGATATTTGCTCGGTAGCGGGATAATAATCTAATATCTGAGTCTGTCGAATTGATTGGCGTTTCTCTTCTAAAATTAATTCCACATCATCAGGTTCAAGTTTACCGTTAGTGGCGATCGCTCTGGTTAAGACTCTTCTGATTCTTTCTAAAGATAGTCCTTGGGCTGCTCGCACTAATTCATCAAGCAGTTTTTCGGATAAATTTTGGCCTGTTGCGGAAATCAATCTGGCAATTTCAGTTTTAATTTCAGGGGCGGTGGGTAAGGCAAAATCAACTACGGTAATAACTTCCGTTAATTCTTCAGGAATTTGGACTTGTGGGGCAATAATAATAATATTTTTCGGTTGGGATTTTAAGATTCGTGCTAGGTTGCGTAGTTCGCGAGAAACAGCAATATCTTCTAAAAAACGCTGGAAATCTCGCAATATAAAGACTCCCGCAGCATTAACTGGCATTTTGGTGATCAATTCTAAAGCTTGTAACGGATTGCGCTTACCAAATCCTGCATGATTAGGATTTTCTTGATAGCCATTCACAAAATCCCAAATATAAACATTCCGCTTCCCTAATTGCTCAGTGGCAGATGCGATCGCTTTTTCGGCTCTTTCTTCTTCGTTAGTCGGAATATAAATTAAGGGATAACAAGCTCGTAACAGCAGAGTAAACTCTTGTTGAAAGTTCATTAGTAAAATTATCTTAATTACTGGTTGATAAAAGGTTATTAAAAACTGTTAAACTAAGCGACTCGTCTTCAGAACTGTACGTGAGACTTTTTAGGTTCTGGTTATAAATACCATATAGCATTTAGCCGTTTTCCATGTTAGTAATCCCCGTAGTAATTTAGTACATTTATACTAAATTAGTCGCACTATCTTATTCTTAATCTATGCTCGATGTAAATTAACTGCGGTCAATTTTTTGGCTAAGTTCTTATTAGAAATATTTTTTTATACAGTCTATAAAATATCATCATTGGCTAGCCATCAAAACTTAATAGCCAAAACTTTTTTGTTACGGCTTATTAATAATTGAATCGAACGGTATTCCAACTAACAATTTTTCTTTTTGTTGGCACTTAACATAATCACCAAAGATCAATTGTAGATGTTAGGTATCCTGAGCTTATTCAAAGTGAGGGAATATAGTAATTTAGTCAATACTCAAACAAAACTAAGTTTGCCTTTCAAGAACACATATTTGTTTTTATTTTAGGTACATTTAAAAGTTTAATAAAAAATTTAATAAAAAAATAGGAGTTGCTACTATGGTCAGTACAGTCAACAACCAGTCTAAAGTAGTTTACGGGGCTTGTCCTCATGATTGCCCAGATACTTGCTCAATGCTGGTAACAGTTAAAGATGGTCAAGCTATTAAAGTAGAAGGCAACCCAGACCATCCTTTTACACGAGGAACTTTGTGTGGCAAAGTCAACGACTATCTAGACCGCGTCTATAGTGAAAAGCGCGTATTGTATCCCATGCGTCGAGTCGGAGCAAAAGGCAGTGGCGAATTTGAACGCATCAGTTGGGATGAGGCCTTAGACGAGATAACCAGTCGTTTTCAGCAAACAATTGCCGAATACGGAGCAGAAGCAATTATGCCCTGTAGTTACCTGGGTCATGAGGGCTTACTCAATGGGTTAACCGTTGGAGATTCTTTCTTCAATCGTTTGGGAGCAACCGTCACCGAGCGTACCATGTGCATTTCTTGTACCAGTACCGCCTATCTAATGACCTACGGTCCAACTCATGGAACTGATCCAGATACATTCTCTCACTCCAAATATATTATTCTTTGGGGCTGTAATGCTCTCAGTACCAACGTTCACCTTTGGCCGTTTATTCAACAAGCACGAAAAAATGGTGCGAAGCTAGTTTCAATTGACCCAGTCAGAACTAGAACAGCAAAGCAATCAGATTGGCATCTTCCCATCCGTCCAGGAACAGATGGTGCTTTGGCATTGGGGATGATGCACGTCATGATCAATGAAAATTTAACTGATAACGATTATATTGAAAAGTACACTACTGGTTTCGCTGAACTAAAACAGCGCGTTCAAGATTATCCTCCAGAGAAAGTCTCCAGTATTACGGGTATTTCTGTGGAAGATATTGTTACTCTCGCCAGAGAGTTTGCCACAACTCAACCTTCTGTAGTGCGAATTGGTGTAGCTCTGGAAAAGCAAGCTGGAGGTTAAATAACAGTTAAAGATTTGCTAACTAATACTAACAATACCTAACATTTAGGCTATACTCACAAGTATGCCTTATGTACC
>CAYMWC010000060.1:0-26055 GCA_964393695.1 uncultured Pleurocapsa sp. | reverse complement strand
TGCTTTGACTCCGACTTCGGATGTACTTCATTTGTGGGGCTGATGAATGTGGGTTTTAACATAGTGAGCATTGACTAATTTGACTTCAAAACCACGGCTTTCAAGCACCTGGAATACGGGCAACCAATAAACTCCCGTTGATTCCATAGCCACGGTCTCCACTCCACAGTCTCTTAACCAATCTGCCATCTGGTATAAATCCCCAGTAAAGCAGCTAAAACTCTTGACATTTTCATCATCGCTTCGGGATGGCACACTGACCCAATGTCGGTCTGCACCAATATCAATCCCCGCAGCATTGGGGTTGATGGCTGATAATTCTCGATGAGATGCTTTTTTTCTAGGCTTTTGTGACTTTTTCATCTTCAACACTTTATGCAAGAGTTAGAGTAAGAAGTACCATGACCTGGAAGTAGCATTTTATCTAATCTCTTAAACGGGATAGTGGCAATCCACTTCACCAATACTATGACCATTTACCTCCAGGCTCAGATTCGAGCGCAAGCGCACCATTGTTAAGACGGTCTTAACTGTCACGGTACAAGTAATAGTGTACGGTGGATTGCTTGTGTTTCTTTCTATTATGGCTAGTGGCAATCGCAGTTAGTTAAAAGCTCAGATGGAAGAGCGATCGCATTGATGTTTTGAAGAAAAGCGATCATTGTTAGTAAAAAGAGCGATGCCTACGGCTAGCTAAGTGATCGCGCAGTTTATAGATCGCGTTAAAATTTAATTTAGTCTGACTTTGAAAAAAGCAAAAATATGCAACTTCAGCAAACAATCAAATCTTTTATTCGCCCAGGAGAACAAAGCGGTTATATTGCCGAATGTTTAGAAATTTCGGTTGTGACTCAAGGAGAAACTTTAGATGAGGTTGTTCAAAACTTGAGAGAGGCTGTTTCCCTACATTTAGAAGATGAAAATCCAGCCGAGTTTGGATTAATTGATCATCCTTCTATTTTGGTTACATTTGAGCTACAGCCTAACTATGCCAAAGCTTAAAAGATTATCAGGTGGCGATCGCCTCCAGTAAAATAAGATATGAAAAAATTAAAATAATTATTCTAATTTAAATCTTTTTAGTACAAACTAATATTTTCAAATACAGTGTCTAATTTAGATAGAGTTTTAGATGAGGCAATGAACTTGCCAACAGAACAACAAGAAATGCTGATACAAATATTACAACGTCGGGCGATTGAACAACGAAGAGATGAAATTGCTCGCGATGCTCAATTATCTTTAGCAGAATTTAGAGAAGGAAAATTAAAAATTCAAACTGCTGAAGAAGCGATCGCAGATTTACGAGAGTTTATTCAAAACGATTAATGAGCAGAATTAAAATTGATACAAATAAAGAAACTAATGAAAAGATTATTGTTCTTTTAGATGTCGGTACTCACGACGAAGTTTATTAAATGTCAGCTTTAAATCAAGTTTTAGATGAGGCAATGAACTTGCCAATAGAATAACAAAAAATGCTGATACAAATCTTACAATGTCGGGCGATCGCACAGAGACGCAAGCAAGAGCTAAAGGAAAGGTGGGTAATGTATTTATCTTGAGATCAGCGATCGCCTAATTATAGAGTGATGCCTAAGACTAGCTACACGATCACATTTTTTTATGTTGCCAGGCGATCGCCTCCAGTAGAATCAGATACAGACTTATCAGGTTGTCCCTGTAAATGATGCTCAATCAAATTCACTTCAAATACTTCTGCAAAAGCTTTAGCTACCTCAACTCGTACCTGATCTACAGAAATATTAGGTACAAACTCTGCTAAATTTCCCACTGGCTTATCCCCAATACCACAGGGAACTATCTGCTGAAAACCACTCATATCTGGACAGACATTCAAAGAAAAACCGTGCATTGTAATCCAACGACGGACTTTGATCCCAATAGCAGCAATTTTTTTCCCTTCTAACCACACCCCTGTAAACTTGGGGAGACGATAGGCGGTTAAACCATAATTAGCTACAGTTTTAATAATTACGGCTTCTAATTGCCGAAGATACCAATGTAAATCCTGTTGATAGTAGCGTAAATTAATAATTGGATACCCTACTAATTGATTAGGACAATGATAGGTAACTTCCCCTCCTCTTTCGATACGATAAATTTCAAACTCAGTTTCTTGGGGATTAAACTTCAGAAAATCGAGACTAGAACCAGTTCCTAAAGTATACACAGGAGGATGTTCTAATAAGATCAAAACATCATCTAAACTGGGGTCATTAACTCTTGCTGCTACAAGCGATCGCTGATACTCTAAAGATTCACTATATTTAATTAACTTTTGATTATCTAATATACAATCCCTATAATTTTGCCTCATATTGCTAGTTTTTTTAAATAAATGTCAATCAATGTAACAGAACATAAAAATAATTGGAATATTTGATGTTTTGCAAGCTACAAAGTGTTAATCTAATACTTATAAAGCTATTTAAAAAACAGCATTGCTTGAGGAAATTGCAAGAAATCAAATCAACTGCAAACTACCTTAAATATAATTATCTAAATTCAGTAGGTTTTCAATCAACACACGTCTAAATTTCAGCCTAATCAATTTAATTAATCATTCATAGTTGTTTAGGTTTAGTGAGTTTCAAGGTAACTCTGGTCTTGACTAGTTTATTTTATGTGAAATATGGTCAGCTTTAATAGTACCTAGAAATGGCAGTTAATAAATACATTACTAACTCTAAAAAGTAATATTAACTACTAAGTATTTAGTTGGTAGCTATTTAGAACAACGATCTTTTTTAGATTGGTGAGCTTGTATATCCTACTACAATTTAGTAGCAGTGTTGTATTCACTTTTATTTGGCTTTATAACTGTCTAGTATGGAGTAATAAGTATGAAGCTTTTGATCCAAGGAAATAATATTGCAGTCACAGAATCAATTCATGATTACGTCGAACAAAAATTAGAAAAGGCGGTTAGACATTTTCAACACATAACAAGTAAGGTAGATGTTCATTTATCTGTAGCAAGCAATCCTCGGATCGAAAGAAAACATAAGGCCGAAGTTACGGTATTTGCCAATGGTACAGTAATTCGCGCTCAAGAAGGCAGCGAAAATCTTTACGCAAGTATCGATATGGTTGCCGATAAAATTGCCCGTCAACTACGCAAATATAAAGAAAAACAATTACCCAAAAAAGCTCATCCTTATGTGCCTCCAGAGGACACAATTGAAGATAACCTCTTAGAAGCAGATATAATAGACAGCGATCGCGACCCAGAATTACCCGCAGCCGTAGTCAGAAGCAAATATTTTGCCATGCCACCGATGACTACAGAAGAAGCCTTAGAACATTTGCAACTAGTAGACCATGATTTTTATATGTTTAAAAACAGCGAAACTGGCGAAATCAATGTCATTTACATCCGTAATCATGGTGGTTATGGAGTAATCCAACCTCGTGTTGATAGTAATGCTCGTAATGGCGACTATCCGCACTAAAGAACGAATTATGAAGGATAAGGCATAAGGAAAGGCAGACTTGAGGCTCGATTTCCCTTGTCATTGACTAAAAAAATTAGGGATGAGAAAGACTATTTACAGTTAGTTTTTCTTGTCTCCTTTTTTTCTTAATCTTAATCAGGTATTGCTGCCTTAACTTCCGACTCTACAGCCAAATTTAAAGGTTGCACAATAAAAGGAAAACCTGCCCCTGCCAAACCTTGTTTGAGGCGAGCGCTCGTAGCTTCAAAAACCACAAATAGAGGCTTAATCACTTCTGCTGCCTCGCTAAACATATGCTGTTCGTTGGGAGGCATTAGCCATTCATAATCTTGATCCAAATAAATCTGAGTTTTGCGCCAGCGAGCAATTAAATCAGAAAAATCCTCCTCTGGACGATGAATAAAAACAATAATTTCTGCACCCATTTTAATTTTCCATTCAGGATCGCACATCAAAATCGCCAAATCACAGGGAAGAGAGGTAGCGATACGGGGAGTGATAGTCTGCAACCGCTGGTTTGAGGCTAATTCTGGTCGGCGAATGCGAACTACGGGTAGAGGGATAGTAATTAAACTTTGTTCTGGACGACGAATGCTAGGAACAGCTTCCAGATAAGGACGATATTGCTTAAGTAAAGCGATCGCCCCACTTCGAGTGCTGTATTCTGCCAGCCAAGTCTCATAGTCAGATTTTTTAACAGACATACTCACCTGAAATTTTATGCCAACTGATCGAAAATAGAGAACATTGGTAAATACATCGAAAGCAAGATTGTTCCTACCATCAAGGCAATACCAACCATCATAATCGGTTCAATCATACTAGTAAGGGCTTTAACTGCCTGTTCAACTTCATCTTCATAAAAGTCAGCAACTTTTTCCATCATCCCGTCCAATTCACCAGTTTCTTCCCCAATACTAATCATCTGAATTGCTAGAGCTGGGAAAACATTTTCTTTTTGAATGGCTAGAGAAATCATTCCGCCCTGTTGAATATCGCTTTTAGCAGCCATAACTGCGTTAACTAGTACCTGATTACCAATGGTGTCACAGACAATATCAAAACATTGCAATACAGGTACACCCGAACGAGTTAGAGTTCCAAAAATTCGACAAAAACGAGCTACGGCAATTTTTTCGTTTAAGTCTCCAAATAAAGGTGCTTTCAAGAGAAAAGCATCAATCTGTAGGCGACCTGCTGGCGTTTTATAATAGGTGCGGAACAAAAAACTAATGCCCATGAACCCCACAATGGGAATTAATACTTTCCAACTACGGAGTATGCCACTAATAGTTAGCATCGTTCTGGTCAGAAGTGGCAATTCTGCCCCTAATTGTTCAAAAATACCACCAAAAACTGGAATTAAGAAGATAGTCATCCCCAAAAAAGCAATTACCGCAAAAATTCCCACTGTCACAGGATAAGCCATCGCTGACTTAATTTGATTCTGCAACTTTGCCATGTCTTCTAAAAGTTTAGAAAGTCGCATTAGTACTTCATCGAGTACCCCACCAGTTTCTCCTGCTTCCACCATCGCCACATACAAATTATTAAAACACTCTGGGTGCTTACTCATTGACTCCGATAAACTTGTACCTTGTTGCACCTCGGCACTAATAGCCAATAAAGCTTTTTTGAGTTTAGGATTAGGAGCTTGGTCTGAGAGGATACCTAAAGCCCGAATAATAGCTACTCCCGCATTGACCATGACAGAAAATTGACGGGAGAATATAGCTTTATCTTTAACTGTTACTTTGGCTAAAACTAGTTGTAGCTGAGACAAATCAATCTCAAAGCTTGACTTATTAATTTTGCCAACCGCTACATATCTATTTTTTAGTACCAGACGGGCTTGTTCAGGAGAAGCAGCCTCAATCTTTTGATTAAAAACTTTACCCGAATGATCTTTGACCTTTGCAATATATATAGACATAAAAATAAACCAATAATTAATTCAAACTAGATGTGGTTTAAATATCGATTAACGACGTTTGGTATTTGTTACCATACCCATGTCAGCAGCAGCCCCTGCCAGACGTTGTAGTTCATCTGGTCGAGAACTTTTGGCGATCGCTTCTTCCATGCTGATAATACCTTTTTTAACCAAGTCCGCTAAGGATTGTTCCATCGTTTGCATATCCATTTTTGCTCCCGTTTGGATGGCTGAATAGACCATGGCTGCTTTGCCTTCACGGATTAAATTGGCGATCGCTGGTGTTACCACCATAATTTCTTGAGCCATCACTCGTCCAAATTCTCCAGGTTTGGGATTTTTCTTTTTCACGAGAGTTTGACTAAAAACAGCGATCAGGGAGTTAGAAAGCATTGCCCGAATTTGTGCCTGTTGACCTGCGGGAAAAACATCAATAATCCTGTCTACTGTTCCCGAAGCAGAATTAGTGTGAAGTGTGCCAAAAACTAAGTGCCCTGTTTCTGCTGCCGAGATTGCCAAGGAAATTGTCTCCAAGTCCCGCATCTCTCCTACCAGAATAATATCTGGGTCTTCCCGTAGCGCAGCTTTGAGGGCATTGGCAAAACTTTTGGTATCTTCACCTTTTTGTCGTTGATGAAATAAACTTTTGGCATTGTCAAAGACATATTCAATTGGATCTTCGACAGTTAAAATATGCTCACCTCTAGTGCGATTAATTAAATCCAACATCGCTGCTAATGTCGTCGTCTTCCCTGAACCTGTAGGCCCTGTAACTAAAACTAGTCCCCTGGGTCGCTCTGTTGTCCTCCTAATGACATCAGGTAAGTTCAACTGATCAAAGTTAGGAATTTTGGAAGATAATGCCCTTAAACAAGCAGCATAACAACCGCGCTCTTTATAAACATTGACCCGAAAACGGGCTAAACCTTTGACCCCATAAGCACAATCTAATTCCCAGTGCTGCTCCAATTCCTTTCTTTGGTTATTATTGAGCATACTAAAAATTAATCTTTGGCACTCTTGAGGATTGAGATCTTCACCAATAGGAGTTAATTTACCGCTAATCCGAAAATAGACTGGCGCACTAGCCTGGATGTGCATATCAGAGCCACCCATTTCTACCAGTTGCTCCATCAAATCTTCAATCATTAAATCCATAACTTTTTCCTCTTAAAATTTTCTACAACTTCTCAAATATTGATTACTGATTACTAATTACTGTTTTTAAGCTCTTAGCTTTTAGCTTTTAGCTTTTAGCTTTCTACTTCCTACTTCCTATTTCCTACTTTCGATCCCATCACCTTCACTGTCCTAACTAAATCTTGGTGTCATACAATAAGGACAATCCAACCATTCAGGTTGTAATTCCGCGCTACAGGTACGACAGGTCAAACCACTTTTCTGCTTGGCTTTTCGTTCTGCTTCTACACCAGAATCGGTAAAGGTGACACGTTCTACTTCTTCTAGAGTTGTATGTCCTTCTTTGACTAGGTTTAAGCTATATGCCAGGATGGTAATCATCCCTTCTTCCACCGCTACTTCTTTAATGCGATCAGTATTTGCACCTTGGTTGATTAAACTTTCCAATTTCTCGGAATTTTTCATCACTTCGTAAACCCCAACCCGTCCTTTGTAACCTACCCCTCCGCACTTCGGACAAAGAGTGCCTTTGGCTTTTGCCTGGGCAATCTGTTCTGCGTCTAGTTTGTGGGCTTTATAAAGTACGACTTCTTCTTCCGCAGCAGCCGATAAACCAAATCTCGATAACTCTTCACGGGTTGGATTGTAAGCAATGCGACATTCACTACAAACCCGACGCATCAACCTTTGAGCCAATACTCCTACTAAAGCACCAGAGATCATAAAGGGTTCTACCCCCATCTCATCCAAACGAGCGATCGCGCCAGCAGCGTCATTGGTGTGTAGAGTAGTTAATACTAAGTGACCTGTTAGTGCAGCTTCAATAGCGGTTTTAGCAGTTTCCGAGTCGCGCGTCTCACCTACCAGAATCACATCAGGGTCTTGTCGTAGGAAAGCTCGTAGAATCGAAGCAAAGTTCATTCCTTTTTCCCGAATTACCTGTACTTGAGTAATACCATCTAGAGAGTATTCAATTGGGTCTTCGGCGGTACTGATATTGATATCAGGACTATTTCTTTCTGCTAATACCGAATAAAGGGTAGTAGACTTACCTGAACCTGTCGGACCTGTAACTAAAATTAGTCCAAAAGGACGCTTCGCCATATCACGAACCAGTTCTAAAGTTGGCTCATGGGAAATCAGTTTATCTAGGCCTAGTTGAGTAGCAGAATTATCTAAAATCCGCAGTACAACTTTTTCTCCATAGCGACTAGGCAAAGTATTAACCCGAAAATCCACTTTTCTGCCTTGAAACATTCGACGAATCTTACCATCTTGAGGGAGACGTTTTTCAGCAATATCGAGATCAGCCATAATCTTGAAGCGAGCAACTACAGCAGGAATGATCTTTTTCGGCATCATCTCAAAAGGCTGATGCAATACGCCGTCTTTGCGATAACGAATTTTGAGGCTCTCTTCTTGAGGTTCAACGTGAATATCAGAAATTCCATCTTGCAGTGCTTTAGCCAGAATTTTATTCACTAGGGTAATAATCGGCGCAGCGTGGGCTTCATTAGCTGCACCTAGATCATCAGCCATCTCGTCATCTGTTTCTTCGAGATTAAAATCAAAATTATCTAACTCTAAAGTAACGTCAACGTTAACTTCTTGTTTCCTGGCTGTTTCCTTCTTGACCTGCTCATCTAAAAATTGATCGATTAATTGCTGGTAATCAGCCTGGGTAATAACCTGTCGTTGAATATTAATCCCTTTGGGTCTGAGAATACGGTTTAAATCATCTTGGGCTTCTAGATTCTCAGGATCTACCATTGCCACGACCAAGACTGGTGGCTCACCGTCCTCTTTTCTTAAGGGGATCAAGCGATAACGACGACAAATATCCAGAGGAATTAGAGAATTAATTAATTCCCCCATTTGATGACTATCAATCTGATCTGTTTCTATTTCTGGATCAACAGATTCGACTCCATAAAGGACTTTCAGTTCAAATAAATGATGTTTTTTATATTGACGTAATAAATCTGGAGGTAGCTGCTGTCCCGTAGCTGATTCAATCACATCTATCAAGGAGCGACCTGTTTTACGGCTTTCAGCCAAAGCCTTTTGCATTTGATCGCCATCAAGAAAGCCTTTTTGAACCAATTGATTCCCGAAAGGGGACAAATTACTACGTAGAGCGATCGCCCGAGTTGTTTTAGAAGAGGAAGAATAAGCCATAAAATAGTAAAAATATCTCAGTCACGTTATTTATTGTTCCCCAAAGCTTTACTAAAATTTCAATTGACCTCGATAACATTATTTTTGTAGACAGGCTATCAGTTCTGGTATTTGGGTCAAGCAGTTCCACAAAGTGCTACATTTGATTAGCGATGGGTTAACAGTTTTAGTAATAATTAATCTTTAAGTAATGATGACTAAGGAGTACAGCAGCATTTATTTATTTATTTATTTCTTTCTTGGTGACTAACTAAATTGATGATTTTCACGTTAATCAACTTGCTCAATTGTCAAGAAAACTGCAAAAAATTATCTAAATCTCAATAAAACTGTTAGTGTTCCTAAAAAATACAATATTCTAGATTCTGTATATGGAGAGATCAACATTCTTATGACTGAAGAGCAGAAACAACCAGAAATTATTGACGAAAACACAGAGACAACCGCTTCTGATACCCCAACAGAGATCAAGGATTCTACTTCCGAATTAACTGAGGAAATGTCGCCAGAATCCCCCCCAGATGCAGCAGAAGCCACAGAAGCCAACTCAGACGAAGCAGAAGATACAATTTCTGACGAGCAGGCTGAGATTTTCGCTGCTTTTCAACAAGAAAACGCTAATCTCAAAAAACTTTTAGACGAAAAAACTCAACAAGCAGAACTAGCTAAAGCTCAATATGCTAGACTAGCTGCCGATTTTGAGAATTTTCGCCGTCGGACTGCTAAAGAACAAGAAAATTCCGAAGTACAAATCAAAAAAAATGTAATTACAGAATTACTACCAGTAGTTGATAACTTTGAGCGAGCTAGAACTCAGCTTAAACCAGAAACCGAAGGGGAAAAAGCTATTCATAGCAGTTATCAAGGAGTTTACAAAACTTTAGTTGAGTGCCTCAAGAAAATGGGAGTATCAGCAATGCGTCCTGAAGGCAAAGAATTTGACCCTAATTTTCATGAAGCAATGTTGCGTGAGGCAACAGATGAATATCCTGAAGGTACTGTGATTGAGCAGCTAATGCGCGGATATGTTTTAGGAGATGCAATTTTACGTCATGCTATGGTTAAAGTTGCTGTTCCTAAAGAACCTGTGATAACTTCGGAAGAGGAAAATACAGAAGAAGAACAGGAAAATGATAATTAAGTCAGCTACTAAATCCCCAAAGTATCGAAATTTGAGGATTTGCTGCGAATTTATCAGTAATTACCGAACATCGGCATAGCTGTATGCCGATTATCCTGCTCCATTTTGCTGTTAACTTCTGGTTACTCATCTAGATAAATGAAAGTTACTGCCTAATCACTATGGCAAAAGTTATCGGTATTGACCTGGGAACTACTAATAGTTGTATTGCTGTGCTTGAAGGAGGCAAGCCTGTAATTATTGCCAACTCAGAAGGTGCGCGGACAACTCCAAGTATGGTGGCATTCGCCAAAGGAGACACTCGCTTAGTAGGTCAACTAGCAAAAAGACAATCAGTAACTAACGCTCAAAATACCGTCCATAGTATTAAGCGTTTTATTGGTCGTCGTTGGGAAGATACAGAAGAAGAGCGTTCTCGAACTCCATACAAGTGTGTTCTCGGTCGGGATGATACTGTCGATGTCCGAATTAATGAGCGTCAGTATACTCCTCAAGAGATTTCCGCCATGATTTTACAAAAATTGAAAGCGGATGCCGAAAGCTTTTTAGGAGAGCCTGTAACCGAGGTGGTAATTACTGTTCCTGCATATTTTACTGATGCTCAACGACAGGCAACCAAAGATGCAGGGACGATTGCAGGACTCGAAGTTCTAAGAATTGTCAATGAACCTACTGCTGCTGCCTTAGCTTATGGTTTAGATAAGCAAAATCGAGAAGAACTTATTCTAGTTTTTGATCTTGGCGGTGGTACATTTGACGTTTCTATTTTGCAATTAGGAAATGGGGTTTTTGAAGTCAAAGCAACTTCTGGCAATAATCATCTTGGTGGTGATGATTTTGATAATGTCATTGTTCGCTGGATGATTAAAACTTTTTATGCTCAAGAAGAAATCGATCTTAGAACCGATAAAATGGCATTACAGCGAATGCGAGAAGCTGCGGAGAAAGCCAAGATAGAACTTTCAGTTGCTCCTACTACTTCAATAAACCTGCCATTTATTACTGCTGATGAAACTGGGCCAAAACATATAGAATTGGAGTTGAGTCGGGCAAAATTTGAAGAGTTATCTAAATCTTTAATTCAGAAAACCCTCGATCCTGTCAAACTAGCTTTAAAAGATGCCGATTTAAAACCTAGTGAAATAGATAGAATCATTCTGGTTGGAGGTTCAACACGTATTCCCGCCGTTCAAGAAGCAATTCAAACAATTTTTGAAGGGATGCAAATTGACCGTTCGGTCAATCCAGATGAAGCTGTAGCAGCAGGAGCAGCCATTCAGGCAGCAGTATTAGGTGGTGAAGTTGAAGATGTGCTGCTGTTGGATATTACCCCCTTATCTTTGGGTATAGAAACTTTGGGTGAAGTTTTCACGAAAATCATCGACAGAAATACTACTGTACCTACTAGCAAATCACAAGTTTTTTCTACTGCTGCCGATGGTCAAACTACAGTAGAAATTCATGTGCTGCAAGGTGAACGAGCTATGGCAAAGGATAATAAGAGCCTAGGTGAATTTTTACTGACAGGTATTCCCGTAGCCCCCAGAGGTATGCCTCAAATAGAAGTAACGTTTGAAATCGATGTTAATGGCATTTTACAGGTTGCAGCCCAAGACAAGGGTACAGGTAAACAGCAAAGTATTACCATTAGCAACACTGGCGGATTAAATTCTAATGAAGTTGAGCGAATGCGTCATGAAGCAGAAAACTATGCTGAACAAGATCGTCGTAATATTGAATTAGTCAACTTGAAAAATCAAGTTGAGAATTTAATTTATAATTATGAATCGACTCTTAGTGAACAAGGGAATTTAATTCGTGACGAACTCAAGGCCAAAATTGCTCGAATTAAGGAAGAGTTTAAAATAGCTTGTAATAGTTCTCAGACCAGTATTAAGGAAATTAACGATATTTTGGAAAATTTACGTCGAACCCTGCTAGAAATTGGTACAGATGTCTATCAGCAGAAGAATTCTGAAGCTGGTAATTCCTTTATGTTCGATGATGATGATTTTACGGATGCCAAAACTGAAATGGAGAAGACGGGAGATAGTAGTGTCAAAGCTGTAGTTAGTGTATCTAACGATGCCAAAATTGAAGGTGGTGCTGGTTTAGGCTCAGATGATGATTCGTCTTTTGATGATTATGAAACAGTCGATTAATGTCGATTAATATGGATCTAGTTAAATGTTAATAATTAATTTTGCAGCCGTATCTCAGCAAGTTTGGCTTTGCCAAACCAGAAATAACTAAATTCTTAGTAGTAACCGTACTATATTTTCTGGTTATGATTTTGCTAAAGTACAATCAACAAACCATAGGAAAAAATTAAAATTTTATGGCAGGGGACTACTATAAAATCCTGGGTGTATCCCGCGATGTAGATAAAGATGAACTTAAGCGTGCTTATCGTCGTCTAGCTCGCAAATATCATCCTGATGTTAACAAAGAACCAGGAGCAGAGGAAAAGTTTAAGGAAATTAATCGTGCTTACGAAATTCTTTCTGAGCCAGAAACTCGCGCTAGATATGATCGCTTTGGTGAAGCTGGCATAGGTGGTGCTGCGGGAGCATCAGGATTCGATTATAGTGATATGGGCGGTTTCGCTGATATATTTGAAACTATTTTTAGTGGATTTGGCGGTGGTGTTGGTACGGGAACAGGTCAATCTCGTCGCCGTAATGGACCCGTGAGAGGGGATGATTTAAGATTAGATTTAAAATTAGATTTTCGAGAAGCTGTTTTCGGTGGCGAAAAGCAAATCAAAATTCCTCATTTAGAATCATGCCAAACCTGTAACGGCACTGGAGCGAAACCAGGTACAGGAGTTAAAACCTGTGGTACTTGCGGTGGTAGTGGTCAAGTCCGTCGTGCAACTCGTACTCCTTTTGGTAGTTTTGCTCAGGTATCAGCTTGTACTACTTGTAATGGTACAGGGCAGGTAATTGAGGAAAAATGTGGTACTTGTCACGGTGCAGGTCGTCAACAAGAAACTAAAAAGCTAAAAATTACTATTCCTCCTGGTGTTGATAATGGGACTCGTTTAAGAGTTTCTGGGGAGGGAGACGCTGGAGTACGTAGTGGTACACCTGGTGATTTATATGTTTATTTATTTGTTGAATCGGATAAGGAATTTACCCGAGAAGGAGTAAATATCAAATCGGAAATTACGATCAGCTATTTACAAGCTATTTTAGGTTGTAGTTTAAATGTTAATACGGTTGATGGTAAAGAAGAATTGACTATTCCTGCTGGAACTCAACCTAACACGGTGCTAACTTTAGAAAATAAAGGTGTACCCAAGTTGGGCAATCCTGTTAGCCGAGGTAATCATTTAATCACAGTTAAAATCAATATTCCTACGAGAGTTAATTCCGAAGAAAGAGAATTACTAGAAAAACTAGCTACTGTTAGAGGAGAGGCTACAGGTAAAGGTAACAAAGAAGGTTTCCTAGGAGGTTTATTTCAGAAATGAACCAGGTTGATCCCCTAAAAGGTACGGATAATTCTACCTCTGCTGGTGCTGATGCTCATTTAGATTTGCGTGGTACACCCTGTCCAATTAATTTTGTACGTACTAAGTTATGCTTAGAGCAAATGTCCCCTGGCTCTTTGTTAGAAGTTTGGCTTGACCCTGGTGAACCAATTGAGCAAGTACCAGATAGCCTGACTATGGAAGGCTATCAATTAGAAGCTATGGATGAGCGTCAGGGATTTTTTTCTTTGTTAGTTCGCCGCCCTACAAAATCGTGAATGATTGGGATTTCAACAGCAAGGAAAGAGAAAACCACTGTCGAGAATTGAAGAACCCCAACCAAATTTGGGGAACTGTGGTTGCTGTTCAGGCAAATTTTTATCAAGTTAAGTTAAAAACTGAAATTACAACTCAATTATTACTTTGCACTCGCCGTACACGCCTAAAAAAAATTGGGCAGAAAGTTATGGTTGGCGATCGCGTTTTGGTTGAAGAACCTGATTGGCAAGCTGGCAGTGGGGTGATCGTTCAAGTTGCTCCCCGTACTACTGAGTTACAACGGCCGCCAGTCGCGAATGCTGATCTGATTTTGTTGGTTTTTGCTCTCGAAGAGCCTAGTTTAGACCCCTGGCAATTAAGTCGTTTTTTGGTCAAGGCAGAATCTACCTCGCTGAAGCTTTGTTTATGTCTGAATAAATGCGATCTGATTACCAAAGCAAAACAACAAACATGGCAACAGCGTCTTGCTCAATGGGGTTATCAAGCTAACTTTATTAGTATCCAACAAGATTCAGGGATTAGCAATTTACTAGAATTTTTAAAAGATAAAATTACTGTCGTTGCAGGGCCTAGTGGTGTAGGTAAATCAAGTTTGATTGATGCCTTAATTCCTTCGGTTAGTTTACGCATTGCTCAAGTATCAGGTAAATTACAAAGAGGTCGGCATACGACTCGTCATGTGGAGTTATTTGAGCTTCCTGGGGGTGGATTATTAGCAGATAGCCCAGGATTTAACCAACCAGATTTAGACTGTCTGCCGAGCAATTTGGCGCAGTATTTTCCTGAAGCTAGAGCGAGAGTAAAAGCAGGGACTTGTCAGTTTAGCGACTGTTTACATCGAGATGAACCAAACTGTGTTGTTAGAGGAGATTGGGAAAGATATGAATATTATCTTGATTTTTTAGATAAAGCGATCGCTAATCAGCAATCTTTGCAGCAACAACCTACTCAAGAGTCTAACCTCAAATTAAAGGTAAAACGCTCAGGCAAAAGTCAGTATGAACCTAAATTAGCAACTAAGAAATATCGCCGTACTTCCCGTAAAACTAAACAGCAAGATCTACAAAATATTTATGAGCAACAGTTAACGGCAGAACTAGAAGATGAGAATTAACTAGTAGAGTGTGGCCTAAATTCCCTACCCATTGTTTATAGGGACAGGGAGACAAAGAGACTGGGAGACGGGGAGAACTTTTATTTAAAGTTATCAGACGAACTTGATATTAGCTTCGCGATCGCGTTTTTATTAATTTGAGTTTACGGCTTCAAACTTTGTAATTGATATATTTTTTGCAGAATTGTCTCTAGTAGAAGTAGATCGGACTATTATGTAAAAGAAATTTAGTCAACTAGGGTTAGTACTTCATGGATGTTAAGTTAATCATGCTTGTCTTAACAGGCGTTTTTACAGTTGCTTGTTTGTTTTTTGGTACAAAAGGTGGCTACTATGACACCGATAAATATGATGGTAATGGTTCAGCCCACTAATACCATGGCGCAAAAGTCAAAAATCAAAAACTTTTGATACTCAAGTAAACTGCTCAAGAATGAGTTTTGTTAAATAAACTTAACTTCTCTTTAGATTAAATTAAATCTTGGCTCACCGATAACTTAAGATTTTAAACAAATACACTAACTAGTGTTAAGCGTTGTTGAGGTTTAAGTTTTCGGGAGTTTTGTCTATGAAAACAAGTCAGGGAAAAATTATGTCTCATTCCCTGCCTTTGTCCTGTTTTGTTTATGCAGCAGGGCATGAAGACGAAGGTGTGTGCTTACTATTACGTATTGGTAACTATCGGATTTTATTAGATTGTGGTTTAGAAAATTTACAATCTTTGCCCCAACAAGAGCAAGCTTCACTAGATTTCGTTTTTTGCTCCCATGCCCATGAAGATCATTCTCGTGGTTTATTACAATTGCATCGGGCTTTTCCCCAGTTACCTATTTATACCAGTGAAGTGACGGCAAAATTGTTGCCTTGTCAATGGTTGGAAGAAGAAGAGTTTAAAAACTTACACTGGTGCGAAACATTACCCTGGCGATCGCCTGTTAACATTAATGAAGATTTACAAATAGAATTAGTTCCCGCAGGACACTTACCTGGTGCTGCTGCCATTATCATCACTTATCTTGCTCCAGATCGCAGTTATAAGGTGATGTACACAGGAGATTTTTCGCTTTCTAATTTCCAACTAGTCGAAGGACTATCGATTGAAAATTTGCGAGGTCTAGCTCCTGATGTTCTAATCTTAGAAGGCAGTTATGGTACTGTACGTCATCCCCACCGTCGTCTCCAAGAAAAACAGTTAATGGAGCGGATTAATCAGGCTTTAACCCAGGGCAAAAATGTACTACTTCCCGTGCCTTCGATTGGTTTGGGACAAGAAATTCTTAAGCTCTTGCGCTCCCATCATCAGTTTACAGGACGAGATCTTGATATTTGGGTTGATGAACCTATTGCCATCACCTGTGACATTTATTTGGAGTTACTGTCTCAGTTTCCCACATCTGTTCAAAATTTCGCCAAACACCAGTCTTTATTTTGGGATGAACGAATTTGCCCTCGGATGCGGAGGTTGGCTTATCCTGGTCGGTTTATTCCTGGTAAAAATCCTGAAGTTTTGTTGGTAGATTACAGAAGTAATTTATGGCAATACTTAACCGACGAAACACAAGAATGGCTAGTCTTGCTGCCTGAACATCCTCAAGAATACTTACACCCTGATTCGCCACGCTTAGAGTTGTTATACAATTTATCTTCTGTAACTGTTGAAACTTATTTATTAGCAGAGCATAGCGATGGACGCAATACTACCCAGCTAATTCATAATTTGCGACCGCAACACGTTATTTTTGTTCATGGCTCTTTGAACTATTTGTTGGAGCTAGCTAGTCTCGAGGAGTTGCGTAATCGTTACCAAATTCATGCTCCTGTTCAGCAAATCCTGGTTGAATTACCAATTGGCGATCGCTTTTTACAACCTAAAGTTCCTCAACCGATATTTTACGAAGGGGAAATTAATGAAGTTGGTTCGGCGATCGCCATTACTTTACCCGATACCATTGTCAGTGATCCTAGATGGAAAAGTATAGCGGATACTGGTATCATTCAAGCCCGTTGGCAGGGTGATGAATTAGTAGTGCGCGGTATTTCTCAACGAGAGCTATTAAATTCCAACAGTGAGGCTCGCATATCATCTGATCTAGATTGTTGCAATCGCTGTCGTCACTATAGCAACCAACGTTGTTGGAATCAATCCTCCCCCTTATATGGCTTTAAAGTGATTCCCGAAGGTTACTGTCCAGTGTTTGAATCAATCGAAGAAGCTAATTAAGACTTATTGATAACTGTTCACTGTTCACTGGTCACTGGTCACTGTTTTGATTATGCTCTGGTGATTGAGGATGAATTTGTTCTGCTTCGGGACAGTCATCAGAAACTATGATTTCAGTATTAGTTTTAGACACAGAAGCCAGTTTTTGGGTCACAGCACCAATGCTTTCTAAACGTACCATTTCCTCCCAAGAACTAATTTCATCGTCTTCTTCTGTCTCATAACGGATGGTGACAATATCCCCCTCGAAATCAACAATACGACCGCTTTCAATCCAGCGTTGTTGATCCCGCAAGAAAATACAAACTTCTCGACCATCTTGACAGAGTTGATAAATCTTGCGGTGTAGCATGGGCTTCTCCTCTGTGAGTAACTCCTTATATCTAAGAGCTTTACTGTATATATTATTGCCATTTTGGCACGATGACACAAGGGTCAATTTAGTTTAGATATCTGATGGTAACAAATCTCAGATGTTTTATTAAGTTATTTTACTGGAGTTGGTAATTTTTCGAGGTATTGCAGAAATTCCAAGAGTTGTTCGTCAGTTAGATGTAGCCGACTGCGTTTACCATAGCGAGTTTGCAGAAACTCTCGTCCATCATCTCTTGTCCAACCTAGTCTTTTAATTTCAATATCGGTTTTTTGCTTGATTTCATTAAAATCTATAGTCTCTATTTCGATGTTAGCAGTAGCGATATCGACACTGCTGGGGGAAATTTTGGGAAGGTTATCTATAATAATGTTATCGGCTGCAATTTCTGGCTCATAAGTATTTTCAAATAATTTACCATTGGGAATTACTGGAGTTTCTGGGGGGGGTGTATCTAAGATCTCAGGTTCAGTTGGTTGGCTAATAGATAATTCTAATTCAGCAATTGCAGGTTCATTGCTAATTTCTGGAGTAGTAACACTAGGCTGAGCAGCTATTTCAGGTTGCTGTTGAACAAAGTCAACACTAGAGGGATAGTTGACTGGTTTACTTGGGGAGGGAGAAGTTACTGCGGGTGGAGTTGGGTTGGCTAGAGTAGAAGTTTCATGATGATTAGTGGCTGTTGGCTGAACATCTAAAAACAAAGCAGCGATCGCTCTTTCTCTAGCAGCATCTTCAGCAGTTTCAATTCGATCTGCTCCTGCTAAAGCAGTGGCTAAAATTATATTTTCTACTTGCAGTGAAACTTTGACTATGTAAAATCCTCGATCAATTTCAACTAGTTCACTGAGCAAACTTCCTTGGGGATAACGTTGGCGAAATTTAGCTAGCATCATGTCTTTGTATTTATCTTCAGTTTTAATGTTAGTACTAATCTACTATTTATAGCTTTGAGAAAAAAGAAATTTGCCAATAAGCATTGAGAATTTACAATAGATACTGAACTGGCTATCAATTAACTCGTAATTTTTGTGATTCAAATCCACAATTAATATAAGCTGGTCAACATCTAGTTTAATAGTTTCAGATAAGCTCTGAGCTTCAGAGCCTTGAGCTTCTAAACTTTTAAATTAGATACCTGTTCTCGCTATGTAAATCAATCACTTAGAGCAATACCCGTCGGGCTAATAGCTAATTACATAGCCATTTTAAAGTAAGGAAACTATTAACTTACAACTCTTACGACAGTAATCAAGACAGAGTTTAAGCAATGGCGAGCCTCATTTCGTTATCTTAACTTTGTTGTCGTCGTTAACCCCATTCCCTTTTAGGGAAAAATAAACCAACAAACAGGTAGTTTCCGTCTTAAAAAAGCTTGGCTTTAGATAGTTCTGCACTCTAATGTCAAGATCATGTACGAGTTAGTATAGTCTTCTTCGCTTCTGTTGTAGTTACTAAATTTAAATTGGATTAAGGATAATTTTTAGATGGAATTTTCAATCGCTACACTACTTGCCCAATTTGTCGATGATAAATTAGTTGCGGGCAAAAATCTCGAAAAAAAACTTGGTTGTGAAGATGAGGAGAGCATTCAAAAATTACAAATTACTCTAGATGCTCTCGAAAAAATTGGTGTGTTAATCAAAGAACGAGGTAAATACCGACGTGTGAGTCAAGAGGGGGTAGTAGAGGCAAAATTAAGGTGTTCGAGTAAAGGATTTTGCTTTGCTATTCAAGATGAAGAAAATGCCGACGATATTTATGTCCGAGAAAGCCATCTGAGTAATGCCTGGAATGGCGATCGCGTCTTTGTTAAGGTTATTAAAGAAGGTAGTCGTCGTCGCTCTCCCGAAGGAGAAGTCAAGTTAATTTTAGAGCGAGCAAATCCTTCTCTGTTGGCTACAGTCACTACCAAAGAGTCAAAATATCAGGCTATTCCTTTGGATGACCGTCTATTATTTGAATTAGATTTAAAAGCCAATGGTCAAGACCTACAGGCAGCTTTAGAACACCTAGTTCATGTATCTGTATTACGCTATCCTTTGGGACAATATCCCCCTTTGGGTCATGTAACTAAAGTTTTGGGTAGTGATGCAGAAGAAGCTGCGGATGTTGATATTGTTTCTTGTAAACACGATCTGCCTCAAGATTTTCCTGCTAAAGCGATCGCTGCTACTGATAAGCTACCTAGTTCTCGCATCCCCGCAGCCGAAATTAAAAATCGTCAAGATCTACGGGATAAACTGACTTTTACCATCGAAACTGAGTCGAATCTCAATACCACTCCCTGGATTGAAAATGCCTTTACCTTAGAAAAAACTGAATCAGATAACTGGCAATTGGGAATTCATATTACAGATGTAGCTCACTATATAGAACCAGATGGGATTTTAGACCGCGTAGCCAGGAAACGAGGGATTGCAGTCAATCTACGTAAACAAGTTTTACCTCTCTATCCCGAAAAAGTTAGCAAACTCTGCTCCTTAATTCCAGGTAAAAACCGCTTAACCATTTCGGTGATGATTACCCTGGACTCCCAAGGTCAGATTGTGGAATATGCGATCGCGCCAACCATAATTGCTGTCGATCATCAGCTAACCTATCAAGAAACTCAAGCACTAATCGGTGACGACCAAAAGCCTGCTAAAAAATTAGCTCCTTTGGTATCATTGCTCAAAGATTTATTTTTTACTCTCAGTCCCCTAGTTAAAGCTCACCGCTTGCAGCGAGGTGGTTTGGAAGTCAATACACCAGAAATTTATAGCCTTTATAAAGATGAGGGAAGAGTAGGAACAATCTTAAACGTTGCCTCTTTACCTGTGCATTCAATGTTAACCGAATTAACTATTTTGGCAGGAAAAGTAGTTGCCGAACATCTACAGGCTCTAGACTTACCAGGAATTTACTGTACTCAGGCAGAACCAGATGTGGAAGAATTAGAAGATTTAATCAAACTAGGTACTAATTTGGGCTTGGATCTCGATCTAGATGTAGAAGATACCGTCACTTCCCAAGACTATCAACGGCTGACAGAAAAATTTGCCACCTCTTCGGCAGTCATGGTCTTAAATTATCTACTGCAAAGCACTTTTAAACCCGTGAAGTATTTCACCAAGCCAGGAAAACATTTTGGTTTAGCCTATGAAGATGGTTATACTCACTGTATTTCTCCTGGTCAAAGATATATTGATCTAGTTATCCAGCGCATTTTAAAGGCATTATTTGAGCATGGACGCGATCGCCGTCATAGTCGAACTAAGCATGGTGTAGATTTAACTAGTAGTAGTAGTCATGGCGAAATTAACTGGAAGGTATTGCCCCCTAACATTCAGGAAGAACTAGAAATCGATATCAAAACCATGTTGCCCTTCCTCAATGATCGTGAAAAGAAAGCCGAAGATGCCGAAAAAGATCTGGCTGGTTTGAAAAAAGCTGAACAAATGAAAGAGCGCACAGGTAAAATCTTTGAAGGTTTAATTACAGGGGTACAATCCTATGGTTTCTTTGTGGAAATTGAAGATCTACTGGTAGAAGGTCTGGTTCATGTTAGTTCTCTCAAGGATGATTGGTATGAATATCGTTCCCGTAATAGCTGTTTAGTGGGAAGAAAAAATCGTACTGCCTATCGTTTAGGCGATCGCGTGGAAGTCGAAGTTAAAAGCGTAGATTACTATCGTCAGCAAATTGACCTAGTTACTGTTGGTGGTGGTAGCGAGGTACAAAATGCTGACTGGGAGGAGGAGTAGAGGAGTCGAGGGAGTCGAGGGAGTCGAGGGAGCAGGGGAAGCAGGGGAGAAATAATTTAATATTGCTTCCCTAGTTCTGAAGTTCCCCATCTCGAATCCGCAAAACGTTAGATAGAAAAGCTAAGAGCTAATAGCTAAGGGCTAATAGCTTTTGGCTACGAACAGTCATCCTAGCAATCTTAAAAGTCAAATTAACAACGAAACAAGGAGCAAGAGTTTGAAAGATCAGATAGTTGAGCAGGTAATTGACCTAGCGAAGAAAAAAGGTGTTAAAGCAGAGGTTTATTATCTTGCGAGTCAGGATACACCGATTGAGTTTGCTAATAATCGCTTAAAGTCTTTGGAAACAAAAGCCTCAGAAGGAATTGCTTTGAGGGTAATTGCTGATAATAAATTGGGGTTTGCTAGTTCAACAGATTTAACCCGTCTTGAAGATTTAGTAGAGGCTGCTATTGCCACGGCTACTATTGGTGATCCTGTAGAGTTTGACTTTACTGAGAATGTTAATTCAATTGAATCTCAAGGTGATTATCAACCTCCCAAAACTGAACAATTGGTAAATGTGGGCGAAGATTTAATTAGCCAGGTGCATCAATATAACCCTGATATTCTAGTTGATGTTAGTTTTCATAGTCGCTCTAGTCAGCAGAAATTAGCTACTACAACTAACGTTTATACTGAGCAATATAGCCAAAGCCTCAGTGCCGTTTTATCGGGAAATTTAGTACGGGGACAAGACTTTTTACAAGCTTATACCTATCAAGTCACTCGCGATCGCCAGCCTAATTATCAAGAAATTTTAAGCAAACTGCTCGAAAAATACCAACGGGCTGAGACAACTGCCACTATTACTAGTGGGACTTATCCTGTTTTGTTTACTCCCAGTGCTGTCAGCAGTACTATGGGCAGAATGTTTGGCACAATTTTTTCTGGTCAATCGATTGTGCAGAAGGCTTCGCCCTTAACCGACAAATTAGGAGAAAAGATCGTTGATTCAAGAATAACGGTGTTTGAAGATCCGAGTTTGGGAGTTTCTGCCTGCGAATATGATGATGAAGGAGTACCTACCAGCAAGAAAAATTTAATTAAGCAAGGAGTAGTTCAACAATTTTACTGGGATAGACGCTGGGCAGCCCGTCAAGGTATACAATCTACTGGCAATGGTTTTAGAGGTGGAGTATCCCGTCCTAGCCCCAGTTTAGCCAATGTTTGTATTACGCCAGGTCAAACTACCGTCGATGACTTAATTGCCAGTATGGACGAAGGAATTATTGTCGATCAGGTTCTAGGTGCAGGACAATCGAATATCTTGGCAGGAGAATTTTCAGTCAATATCGATCTCGGCTATAAGGTGGAACAGGGAAAAATTGTCGGCAGGGTAAAAGATACAATGGTCGCAGGCAACATTTTTGAAGCTTTTAGTAATTTAGTAGATTTAAGTGATCGCCCTGAATGGGTAGGGAGTAGTGCTTATGTCCCCCACATTCTCTTTGAGCAATTAGGAGTGGCAGCTAGGCAAGCTTAAAAAGTCAAAAGTCAAAAGTCAAAAGTTAGGGAATGGCGAAAGGGGATTAGGAATGAAAAAAAGCAAGTTGATGAGATTTTTATTGCCTCTGGTTTTGTGTTTGACAACTTTATTAACAGGCTGTGTAAAGTATGATGTGGGAATAAACTTTGCCACTCCCTATCAAGGCAAGATTACTCAGCATATTCAAGTGACTGAAACACTTAATAACCTTGCACCATCAGCTACCAAAAAATGGTTAAATAGCCTTGAAGAGCGATCGCGAAAGTTAAAAGGCAGTGTTAAAAGAATTAACGCCCAGGAATTGCTGCTAACTATTCCCTTTAGTAACGGTACAGAATTAGCTCAAAAATTTAATCAACTATTTCAGACTAGTATTGTTCCCAATGCCACTATCCCCAAAGGTAAAGCGGATTTAATTCAACTTAATTCCCAAATATCTGTACATCAAAGTAATCTAGTCTTGTTTGAACGTAATAGTATTGATCTGGCGATCGATTTAAGAGCTTTAAAGGTTCTCAGTAATCAAGATAAAATCCAGATTGAACCAGATTCTTTGGCAAATTTAGAATTGCAATTAAATACTCCCTGGATTACTCGCAGCATTTCTAATTCGGACAATCTACAACCACTTAATAACCCACTCAAAAAAGGCTTAGTTTGGCAATTACATCCAGGAGAAGTTAACCATATTCAAGCTGTCTTTTGGCTACCTAGTCCTCTAGGGATTGGTGCAGGACTAATTATTTTAGCGATGTTAGCTGGATATTTCCTCAAATATCGTCGTTTACCTGGTATTGCCTAATAGTCAACAAAGTCTTCTAATTTGTCTACTGGTTTTTTTCTTTGATTCATAATTTGATTAAGCTTGTACGCATTTAAATTGTGTATGATGACCTTAGACAATAAACCATTAAACTCTCTCCCAGTCTCCAAGTCACTCAGTCTCCCAGTCAGTCATAACAAGTAAATTAAATGATTAACAGCTTATCACCCCGTCACCCCGTCAATCTCAAGCAACAAATTAAATACCTGACAGCTTACCTTCTCACACGATGCAGTAAATTTCTTTTTGGCAGGAGAATAAAATTAAAATATCTCCACTAACTGTAAATTATGAGGGGATGTTCAGTTAATAAAATTTAATGAGTAGCTCAAATGACTAATCCAGTTGTTCAGACTGACATAGCAGAATTTTTAGGAGAGATCAGGCAAGAATTAAAAAGTATAAATAATCGTCTTGGCAAATTAGAAGTAGGACAAGCTGAGATTAAGGGTGATATTAAAGCTATTGATGAACGCTTATCAGGACAAATTAAAAATACCGACGAAAAATTGTCAGGACAAATTAAGACGTTAGACGAAAAAGTATCAGGACAAAAAGAAGCATTTATAGCCAAAAGCGAACAATTAGACAAAAGAATTAGCAATCAAGAATTTTTTAATCGCATTATTGGAGGAAGTTTAGTCGTTAGCATCTTAGGTGGTATTATTGGCTTTTTTTGGATGGCAAGTAAACTGCAATAATGTAAACTCGATGAAAAGATAAATTTTTGATGAGTATTCATAATTTTATTTACCTAACTCAGGCTATTTGTAGTTCGATACTTGAAGTCAAAATTGCTAACATCTAAATTCAGTTTAATTAAAGATTGCCAATGCAGACTTTTCTCTTCCGCACCGATGCCAAGCACTATATATTCAATTTCATCAATTATAGGTAACGTAATTAGTTGAAAATCAATTGGCGATCGCTCAGTCGATTTGATTAATTTACTATTGTATATTATGCCATTAGGAAAAAACCCATCAAACCTTCTCGCAGTCTCCCCGTCACCTAATCTCCTCGTCAGCCTCAATAGACAAATTAAATACTTGACAGCTTATTGCCCACCCTACTAAACTTCCTTCTACATAGTTAATACTGCTGCACCGTTAATTTTGCCAGTTCTTAAAGCCTGTAGAGCCTCATTGGCCTGATATAAAGGAAAAGCCGTTACTTCAGTTTGAATAGGAATTTGTGGGGCTAAAGCTAGAAATTCTTGACCATCTTGGCGAGTTAGATTGGCAACCGATCGCAATACTCGTTCTGACCATAAAATCTGGTAAGGAAAGCTAGGGATATCACTCATGTGAATGCCAGCACAGATAACAATTCCACCTTTGGCAACTGCTTTTAAAGCTGCCGGTACTAATTTACCCACAGGGGCAAAAATAATTGCTGCATCTAACTCTTGTGGTGGTAGATCCTCTGAACCGCCAGCCCAAACTGCACCCAGATGACGAGCAAATTCTTGTCCTGGGGTATCTCCTGAACGGGTAAAAGCGTATACTTCTTTACCCTGGTAGTTAGCTATTTGAATCAAAATATGGGCTGCTGCGCCAAAGCCATAAAAACCAATTCTGGCTGCATTTCCTGTGAAGCGATAAGAACGATAGCCAATTAAACCTGCACAGAGTAAGGGGGCTGCTTGTAAATCAGTAAAATCCATGGGAATGGGGAAACAAAAACTTTCATCAGCGACGGTATATTCAGCATAACCACCATTAAGATCGTAACCTGTAAATAAAGCGCGATCGCACAAGTTTTCTCTACCAGCCAAACAATAACGACAGCAATTACAAGTTTGTCCTAGCCACGGCACACCGACACGAGTACCCAAAGGAAATTGATTAGCTTGTTCTCCTGTTTCTACTACCGTACCGACAATTTGATGTCCCAAGATTAGAGGGAGTTTGGGTTTAGATAATTCACCATCAACTATGTGCAAATCTGTACGGCAGATTCCACAGGCATGAACTTTGAGTAGGACTTGTTTTGATTGCGGTTGGGGTATGGGTAGTTCACTTGCTTGTAGTGGTTGACCTACCCGATTTAGAATCATGGCACGCATGGCAAGTTTCTTTTAAGTAGGAAGTAGGAAGTGGGAAGTAATTAAAGCAGTGGAGTAGTGGAGTAGTGGAGTTATTGGAGTATTACCTCACTATCCCTCTCCATCTGACCTCTGCCTTCATTCTACTAACCTTGAACGAAGCTAATTGACATTCAGCGTACTAAATTACCGCAATACATTCAATCTCTACCAAAACATCTTTCGGTAAACGAGAAACTTCGACACAGGCGCGGGCAGGGGCAGTATCTTCAGCAAAGTATTGGGCGTAAACTTGATTCATAGGAGTGAAATTAGCCAGATCGCTGAGGAAAACACTTGTTTTGACCACATTATCCCAATTTGCTCCTGCTTCAGTTAGTATTGCCTCAATATTTGTCATGACCTGCTTAGTTTGGGCTGTGATGTCTCCTTCGCCGACGATGTTACCAGACTGGGGATCTAGGGGAATTTGTCCTGCTAGGAATAACATTTGACCAGAAGTAGCGATCGCTTGATTATAAGGGCCTACGGGGGCAGGGGCTTGGTTGGTACGAATTACTTTTTTAGACATGGGGACT
>CAYMWC010000059.1:0-26057 GCA_964393695.1 uncultured Pleurocapsa sp. | reverse complement strand
TTTCTCTTTTTTTTCAATTATCTGTTTTCGCTCAATTTAAGATGCGTTGCCCCTGCCCCTGCCCCTAACTTGATAAATTCTTGAAAAGCTAAATTTGCGATCGCGCTTGCTGTTAGGGTTGTAATTGTATCTGCTATAGTTACTTCACTACGAATTTGAGATTTAGAGTAATAATACTCATTACAGTACGATTATCTGAAAACTATAAGTAAATTTATATTACGATTCTATCCCTAAAATTAATTGCATAGCCCGCTCAATAATTGTAGTGCGATCAACCATTGCAGCAATTTCTTCCGCCTCATATCTTCCCTCAAACGCCTCTAACGCTGCTTGCTGCAAAGCAGACTCATAGGCATCTTCCAGAGTCTCTTGTAACTCTTCTGGCGTAAGATAGTTTCCACCTGCCTTGCGTCGTTTATTGGTGCGTTGAATTTGCTTAACCGAATTAAAAATCGATATTTCCCATGATTTTGTTGTGCGTTTCTCTGCTTGCTGTTTAATCAAATGTAGTAGCAAAATAATGCCAAAGCTAAAAATCTTATTCAACTTGTCATCTTTGCTCATCTCAGTCATCTCCTCCACCAGCAGCAATGCCTCATTAACATTCCCACCAACAAGTAATTTTTTAAGTTCTAACAACTCTTCCATCGCTTATACCTCCTGGGTTAAATCACCCAAATCGATGTCGCCTGTAACTTTGACATTTTTTAGCATCGTTTGTTCTACTTAAGCAATGCTCCATCAACCTTTTGAGACTTACCTCGCAACTTCTCAACAATCTTTTTACGCAATTCCTCCATTTTTGCGATCGCTAATATTTTTCTTAACTATGTTGCAAGCAATACATAGTCATTGGCAGGAATATTTAGGAGTGGTGGAGTATGTGGAAAGTCAGGTAGAGATTCCTTTGCGTCTTAAATCTCAGGGAAAACTAGTAAATTCCTGAAATCAGATTGAAAATTACCAATTACTCCAGCCCAACTTACCTTCAGCTAACTTTTGCTTGTCTACTATTGCTTGATATTCAGCCGAACTTGCCCAACGATCTATTTCTCTGGCGCGAATGACGGGTACAGGATGAGTTAACTGAGCAGTTTGTGCTACTTGAAGCATTTCTCCTAAACCACCTGCACCTTGGGAGTCATAAGCTTTGGCTTGTTCGATAAAAGCATCTAGGTTTAACTGGGGTGCAAGAGTCGGAGATCCTCCTGCTAACTTCATCAAGACGGACATAACTACTTTAGGATCTTGAATGGCTAAAAGTGCAGCGCGATCGCAACTGAATTCGGCACAACGCACCCATTGCAACATTTGTTCTTGTAAGGATTGAGCTAAAATTGTTCCCCAGGTAGGTAAGAGATTGGCTGCTAACACCAGCACATTTGCCATCGTGAGATAAACCCCATGTTCACATTTGAGATGACCTAATTCATGGGCAATTACCGCCTGAATTTCTTCGGGAGTAAGCATTTCAATTAGTGAGGTGTGTAAGACTACGAAAGGCTGTTTTCCCTTCATCGCAAAAGTGTAAGCATTAGGAGTCGGATTCTGTTGTACATATAATTGTGGCGGTTCTAAATCGAGTATTTCACAAGCTTCAATTAACAGTTTGTGCAGATCAGGTAACTGTTTTTGGCTGACTAAAACACTAGAAGCAATATTATTTAAATAAAAAAATTGTTCGGCAACTGAACCTAAAACACTACGGATAGCGATATCTATTCCTGGTACTTGTTTGATAGTATTGGTTGCTTGTAAATCTAAAGGGTGGCGAAAGCGATCGGCTTTTAAACCAATTAAGGCTTTTTTGGAGATGGTCATGGAGGAAAGTAAATTAGCTTATCTAAAGTTTAGTTTAGTTATTCTTTATCGATCTTAGTATTGTCAGGATATTTTTGCCTTTTTAATTTATAAGAGGGTTATTACATTTGCGATCGCCGAATTAAAGATGGCCCAACGCTAGAACAGTTTTGGGGTATGCCCCAAGATTATCAAGAGATTCCGTTGCGTATTAAATCTCAGGTTAATCAGAATTGATTATTAAGCTACTTTCTACCAAGAAATATTACTAAGTGTTAAAAAAAATGCCTTTTTTCCCCTATATTGCCAGATTATAGATACAACCATTAGTGTTCCTAATAGTACGATTGTCAACTAGTATAAAGTTACTATCCAATGCCAAGTTACACCTAATAGTTAATGGTTCATATCAAGCGCATCGAACTGTCTCACTTTAAATCTTTTGGGGGTACAACCAAAGTTCCCATATTACCTGGTTTTACGGTGGTTTCGGGGCCTAATGGTTCAGGAAAATCAAATATTTTGGATGCGCTGCTATTTTGTTTGGGTTTGGCAAGTTCTAAGGGAATGCGTGCTGATCGCTTGCCTGATTTGGTTAATAATCGACATATTGGGAGTGGTAAAGCTGCGGAGGCAATTGTTTCTGTTACCTTTGATTTGACAGATTTGGGTGATTTGTCGGACGTGGTGACAACGGTTACTGATGTTAAGGATTTGATTCCTGTTGCTTCCTCGCCCCAATTACAAGAGGCAATGGGGGATAGTAATCAAGATAGTGTCAATGGTAACGGTAATGGTCATTTGGAATCTGAAACAGAAGAAGAGGAAAAAGAAGTTAAGACAATAGATCAAGACGATAAAAAGATAATTGCGATCGCTAATGGAGATAGTTTAGAGTGGCAGGTAACACGCAGGTTAAGGGTAGGGAAAAACGGTAATTATACTTCAACGTTTTATATTAATGGACAGGTAGCTACAGTCACAGAAGTCCACGAATATTTAGAGAAACTAAGAATTTATCCCGAAGGCTATAACGTAGTGTTACAAGGAGACGTTACCAGCATTATTACGATGAATTCTCGTGAAAGAAGAGAAATTATCGACGAATTAGCAGGAGTAGGAGCTTTTGATCGCAAAATTCAGCAGACGCGCAAGACGCTGGATAAGGTACAGGAAAGGGAAGAAAAGTGTCATATTATTGCCCAGGAGTTGATTGCTAATCGCGATCGCTTGGCAGCAGATCGAGTAAAGGCGGAAAAGTATCGTAAGTTAAAAGAAAAGGTACAGGCGAAAAAAACTCTGGAAAAAGTTTTAGTATGGCGATCGCTAACTCAACAACAAGAGGAGTTACAGGCAAAATTAACGGCAGGGGAAACTGAAGCGGTACAGTTGACGGAGAGTATTACGAAATTAGATACAGAGGTAAAAACATCTCGGCAACAATTAGAATTACTTAATACCCAAGTAAAAGCCTTGGGGGAGGATGAACAGTTATCGGTAGCTTCTGATTTAGCTACTCAAAAAGCCAAGCAACATCAACTACAGCAAAAGCAAGAAGAGTTAAATAATACCAAGCAGCAGCAACAACTAGCATTGGTACAGACGCAACAAAGTTTAGAACAGTATCAGCAGGAAATTGCCCAACTTGCTAAAGAAAAAAGCAAATTAGAAACTGCAACCATTCCCACACTTTCTCAACAGGTGACAGCAGCGACAGTAACCCTAAATCAAAGTAAGGAAAATGCCAATGCGATCGCCGAAGCTTCGGAAGCTTGGGTACAGGAACAAGCTAGTCTTTCGCGTCAGGTAGCCGCTATTCAAGAAACTCTTAATCCTCAACGTACTGAACAGGCTAGAATTAGCGAGAAATATAACCAGTTAGAGCATAATATTAAAGAACAAACTCAGTCCCTAGCAGCAGTCGAAACTGAATTAGCAGCCAAACAGACCGAATATGATTCCCTTGCCAGTCAGGTATCCCAAGAACAAGCCCAAGTACAACAAATTGCCCAACAACTAGCAGAAGTAGAAAGCGATCGCTCTATCCAACAGGAAACTCAGCAACGGCTGTTAAAAGAGCAGCGAGACAAGCAACGAGAACTAGATAAATTAGAGGCTAAAAGTCAGGCACAACAAGAAGTACAGGGAACTTATGCCAGCAAGATTATCCTTAATTCCAATTTATCAGGGATAGAAGGATTAGTAGTGCAACTAGGACAAGTCGAACCCCGTTATCGTTTGGCATTGGAAACGGCAGCAGGAGGTAGATTAGGTTGTATCGTCGTTGAGAATGATCGGGTAGCAGCCCAAGGAATTGAACTATTAAAGAGAGAACGAGGTGGTAGAGCCACTTTCTTACCCTTAAATAAGATCCAAGCACCCCATATTGGTAATTCTGCCACCATGCGCTTTGGACGAGGATTTATTGATCTAGCTGTTAATTTGGTTAGCTGTGAGCCTCGCTACGAGCAGATATTTGCTTATGTTTTTGGTAACACCATCGTCTTTGATACTCTAGATAATGCCCGTTCTCAGTTAGGCAAACATCGTATTGTTACTTTAGAAGGAGAAATTTTAGAAGTTAGTGGGGCGATGACAGGAGGAAGCCAATCTAGTCGTTCTAGTCTGCACTTTGGGGAAATAAGTAACCGCGAGTCTGAACAGGTTGAAGGATTAAAGGCTCGTTTGGCAGAAATAGGGCGCATCTTAACTAACTATGACCAAATAATAGCAGATCATTTGTTTCAGATCAAGACTTTGTCAGAAGAATTAACCGAGGCAAGACAATTAGGTCGAGATAATAAAATCTTGGCAGAACAGTTAGAGAAAGAAATAAAACGCTTAACTGCTCAACGGGAACTTTTGATTAATCAGCTACACAATAATCGTCAGGAACGGGAGACAATACAAGCTCGTTTAGCAATCTTAAACACGGAAATACCTGAACAAGAAACCCAATTACAGTCCTTACAGCAACAACTACAAGTATTAGAATCATCACATTCCCAAAGCGAATGGCAACAGGTACAGACAATAATTACTAGTCAAGAAGCACAGCTACAACAACAATCACAAAATTTAAGACAAGCAGAAACCCAACTATTAAATTTAACTAATAAATATCAACGTCTGACAGAAAAAATAACTGAAGCCGAACAATACATTACTGAATTAAACAATCAACAATCAATAATCAACAATCAACAATCAACAATCAATAATCAACTCATAGAAATCGCTCAAAAAATAACCGAATCCGAAGCAGCATTAGAACAACTATCAGCCCAACTAGGTGAAACCAAACAAGAACGCGATCGCGTCGAAAATAATCTTAATCAGTTGCGCGATCGCCATCAAAAACAGGCTTGGCAATTAGAAAAACTTCAGCAAAATCAACAACAACGAGAAGTTACCTTACAAAGCCTACAACAACAAATAGCCGAACAAGAACAAGAACTTCCTGATCCTATTCCCGATATTCCGCAATTAATTGCTGAGGATGGTATAGAAGCAGGAGAAGCAATTACTTTTGCCAATCTTCAAGAACAGTTAGAACAACTACAAAAACAAATTCGTAACGGCGAAAAACGCTTGGAGGCAATGGAACCTGTCAATATGTTGGCATTAGAAGAATACGAAAAAACCGAAGCCAGATTACAGGAACTTTCCCAAAAATTAGATACCATTGAAGCAGAAAGAACCGAATTATTACTACGGGTAGAAAAATTTACTACCTTGCGTTTACGAGCTTTTAAAGAATCTTTTGATGCAGTCAATGAAAACTTCCAAAAGATTTATGCTGAACTTTCCGACGGTGACGGACATCTACAACTAGAAGACGAAACAGATCCCTTTAACGGTGGTTTAAATCTGGTTGCTCATCCCAAAGGTAAAGCAGTACAAAAACTAAGTTCCATGTCTGGAGGCGAAAAATCCTTAACCGCCCTGGGCTTTATTTTCTCGCTACAAAAATATCGTCCTTCTCCTTTCTATGCCTTTGATGAAGTCGATATGTTCCTTGATGGTGCAAATGTTGAAAAGTTATCTCGTATGGTCAAAAAGCAGGCACAATCGGCACAGTTTATTGTTGTCAGTTTACGTCGCCCAATGATCGAAGCTTCTGAAAGAACTATCGGCGTTACCCAGGCAAGAGGCGCGCATACTCAGGTTTTAGGAATTAAGATGAAGTAAATTTCATTTCTATTTTTATTAGATTAAAGCATCTATCAGATTAATTGCTTTTGAAGCAGTACCTAAGTTCTTATCATTTATGTGTTAAATTTAACAAACCTTTTAAGTAATCAATCAGCTATGATCAAATTTATTTTGATTATGGTTAAACTTGCATACAATTGTCGCTTGTGATGATTGCTAGCAGATAAATTGCTAGCAGATAACTTGAAAGTGTTAAACCATGAATAATTATGGTCTGATTGAGGAGTGTGAGAGTCTTGACCAAGTTATTTAAATTAAAGTTTTTTTTAGGCTTTTGTCTCAGCTTAATTTTCTTTATTGCGACTACTTTTAATTTCTTCAACCCAAAAGCTAGTTTAGCCACAGAGTCTTCACCTAATTCACCTAATATAGTATTTATTCTGACTGATGATTTAGATAACGCTGCTGTGGAATATATGCCCCATGTAAAGTCATTACTGGTAGATCAGGGGGTGAGTTTTAGTAATTATTTTGTAAATATTTCCCTTTGTTGTCCTTCTAGAACAACGATTCTACGAGGTCAATATGCTCATAACACAAAACTTTTTACTAATTATTATCCCGATGGCAGTTTTATTTATCTTTATAAACACGGTTTAGAAAAATCAACGATCGCGACTTGGCTACAAAAAGAAAACTATCGCACTGCTTATATAGGCAAATATTTAAATGGTTATCCCCGTCGAGCACCTAAAAACTATGTTCCGCCTGGTTGGGATGAATGGCACAGTCCTATCAATGATAGTGGTTCTCTAGGATATAACTATACTCTCAACGAAAATGGCAAGTTTGTAAGCTATGGTACTCGCCATGAAGATTATAATGACGATGTTTATACCAAGAAAGCTCAAGAATTTATCACTCAAGCAACCCAAGATAAACAGCCCTTTTTCCTCTATGTTTCCTATTTTGCACCCCATCAACCAGCAGTTGCAGCCCCTCGCCATCAACGTCGATTTAAAGAACTGATCGCTCCCCGTGTTCCTTCCTTTAACGAAACAGATGTACAAGACAAACCAGAATATATCCGTAATTTGCCTTTTTTAAACCAAGAACAACAAAACGAAATAGATCGACGTTATCAAAGAAGACTGCGATCGCTTCAAGCCGTAGATGAGGGTGTAGCCAGTTTAATCAAAACCCTGCAAGCAAATCACCAGTTAGACAATACCTATATTATTTTTACCTCAGATAACGGCTATCATCTAGGTCAACATCGCTTACCCCCCAACAAAGAAACAGCTTATGAAGAAGATATCCACTTACCTCTTTACATTAGAGGCCCAGATATTCTGCCTGGTCAAATTATTGACCAAATTGTCGGTAATGTAGACTTGGCTCCAACTTTTGCTGAACTAGCGGGGGTAAAAGTTCCTAAGTTTGTTGACGGTCGTTCTTTGGTGGGTTTATTTCGCCGTAACTTACCCATACCGCTCTCTTGGCGACAAGTATTTTTGCTCGAACATCGACAAAGCAAGCATACAACTCCGCCAATTCCTGATTATCTTGGTCTGCGAACTGCTAACTGTAGTTATGTGGAATACAAGAATGGTGAACAAGAACTTTATAACATCACTGACGATCCCTATCAGTTGCACAACTTCGCCACTATCATTCAACCTAAAATAATTAAAGAATATGCTCGACGCTTAATGCGTTTGCGTAATTGTCGTGGTAAAACCTGTCGTCAACTAGATCTAGAATCTCTACCTAATTGTCAAATTTCAGCCTCTTCCAAGGGAAGAATTAATATCAGACGTATAATTAACTAATAAATCAAATACTATAACCTGCTCACTGTCTATTCATGCCAGCCCAAGTAGTTACGATACTGTCTGCTGACGAAATTCGCCGTACCATTAATCGGATGGCTTCCCAGATTGTTGAAAAATCAGGGGATTTATCAGAAACAATCTTATTAGGAATTCATACCAAAGGTGTTCCTTTAGCTTATTTAATAGCTAAACAGATTGAGATGTTAGAAAACACTTCTCTCCCTGTTGGCGCGATCGATGTTACTTTTTATCGCGATGATCTAGATAAAATTCGTACCCGTATTCCCGCCCAAGCTAAAATTCCCTTCGATTTGACAGGTAAAACCGTAGTTTTAGTAGATGACGTAATTTATAAAGGTCGTACTATTCGTGCTGCTCTGAATGCTGTTACTGAATATGGTAGACCACAATTCATTAGATTAGCAGTATTAGTAGATAGAGGACATCGTGAATTACCGATTCATCCTGATTTTATTGGTAAGAAGTTGCCCACCGCTTCCGAAGAACAAGTTAAGGTCTATCTTCATGACCTTGATGGCAGAGATGCAGTAGAGTTAATTAAATAATTTTTTAAACTTCAATTCAAATTCATTTAAAGATTAGATGAGCAATATTTAATACTAGTATGCATATCAGCTATAGTTGTGTGACATTACTGAAATTTTGTGAAAATTATTGTTATGACCTATAGCCTGAGAATTGCTGATTTGCCTATTAGCGAACGTCCCCGCGAAAGATTAATGGCTGTGGGAGCAAAAAATCTTTCTGAAGCAGAGCTACTGGCTATTCTAATTAGTACAGGACAGACGAGGGGCAATTTATCAGCCATTGGTTTAGCTCAATACATATTACAAGATTTAGGAAAATATCAACGCGCTCCTTTAGATGTATTACGGGACGTTAACCCACGAGAACTCATGCGGATTCCAGGTATTGGGTTAGCCAAGGCTGCTACAATTATCGCTGCGGTGGAACTAGGTAAACGTACCTTTAAATTTCGACCCAATGAAAGAGTGGCGGTAGACAGTCCAGCTTCAGCAGCAGCAATTTTGAGCCAAGATTTAATGTGGCAGAATCAGGAGCGTTTTGCAATCTTGATGTTAGATGTCAAAAATTATCTAATAGCCACCAAAATTCTAACGATTGGCACTGCTACTGAAACTTTAGTTCACCCTCGCGAGATATTCCAGGAAACCATACGCCAAGGAGCAACTAGATTAATAATTGCTCATAACCATCCATCAGGCAATTTAGAACCCTCACCAGAAGATCTTTATTTGACTGAACAATTATTACAAGGTGCGCAGTATCTAGATATACCCTTATTAGACCATTTAATTTTAGGGAATGGCGATCATCAAAGTCTGCGCCAACAAACAGATTTATGGCAACGATATCCTCAAGATTAATTTAATTTTACTTTGGTTAAAATACAAATTAGTTACTCACAAAATTAAATTTAAATCCGATTGAAACTCAACTAGAGGTAATAATATGGTCACTGTTGCTCAAGCGCGTCCTAGCGATCGCGCTAAATTTATTAGAAACACTTATACTCATTTAGCAGGTGCGGTTGCTGCTTTTATTTTGGTAGAGTTTATTTTATTCCAAATAGGCATTGCCGAAACTCTTTATAATTTTATTGCTGGTAGTCGATTTGCCTGGTTAGCTATTTTAGGTGGTTTTTCTTTACTGGGTTGGATGTCGAGAGGCTTAGTTAGCAAAGCCGATGCTGTAGGAACTCAGTACGCAGGCTTAGGGCTTTATATTGTCGCTGAAGCTCTGATTTTTGCTCCCCTGCTTTTTATTGCTACTTATTATTCTGGCGATCCAAATTTAATTCCTACGGCTGCAATTTTGACTTTATTATTGTTTGCAGGCTTAACTACAGTTGCTTTTACGACTCGCAAAGATTTTTCTTTTTTAGGTAATATTCTGAGAATTGGCGGTTTTATTGCCTTGGGATTAATTATTTGTAGTGTGATTTTTGGTTTTAGTTTGGGGTTACTTTTTTCTGTAGTTATGGTTGTCTTTGCTTCGGCTGCAATCCTCTACAGTACCTCTAAAGTTATTCACAGATACGCACCTCATCAATATGTTGCTGCTTCTTTGGAGTTATTTGCTTCTGTGGCGTTGTTGTTCTATTACATTGTCGAAATTTTATTGAGAATGTCCTCTCGTAATTAACTGCTGAAGTAATCAAGGTAAATAGAACTTAGGCTATAGCAATAAAAAACGCCTAGACTAATGCCAGACGTTAAACAAGTAAGTGTAGAAATTTTACGTAGATAGCCAAAAGCTTTTTAAAATTATAGTGCTATAGTGCGTTAGCACCTGCAACTACTTCAGAAAGCTCCTGGGTAATAGCTGCTTGTCTTGCTTTGTTGTAAGACAAAGTTAAAGTCCCCATTAACTCTTTAGCATTTTCACTAGCATTGTTCATCGCTGTCATTCTAGCTGCTAGTTCACTAGCTGCTGCTTCTTGTAAAGAGCGTAAAATTTGGTTATTTAGATAAAGTGGTAGTAGAGCATCCAAGATTTGTACAGGATCTTGTTCAAAGATTGTATCTTGGGGAAATTCCGATACTGTTGTCGTAACTTTATCTCTTTCGACTCCAAAGTCACCACCTTTAGTAGTCAAACGAAAGATTTCATCGTCTTTTACTTCTAACCCTTGAGTAGTTAGAGGTAATAAAGTTTGAATAACTGGTTTAGAAGCAATCAAAGAAACAAATTTAGTATAAATAAGCTCTACTTTATCTACTTCCTCAGACAAGAAAAGAGATAGAAGCTCGTCTCCAATTGCCGATGCTTCGGCAGAAGTAGGGATTTGCTCCAAACCCATAAAAGTTTTGTCAATAGGAGCATTACGGTTTTGGAAATACTGAGTTGCTTTACGTCCAATTAAAACTAAGGTATATTCAACACCTTGAGCTTGTAATTCTTTAGCTCTCATTTCCCCACGACGAATAACGTTAGTATTATAGCCACCACACAAACCACGATCGCCACTTACTACCAACAGAGCAACTTTTTTGACTTCTCGCTGCCGAAACAAAGGCAGATCAACATCTTCAAACTTAAGCTTGCCTTGAACGTTATACAAAACTTGTGCCAAATTATCAGCAAAAGGACGAGTAGCGTTTACTTGCTCTTGAGCGCGACGCACTTTAGCAGCAGCTACTAGGCGCATTGCTTCTGTGATTTTTTTAGTATTTTTTACCGACGCGATGCGATCGCGAATCGCTTTTAAATTAGCCATATTATATAAAGGGATGAAGGATGAAGGATGAAGGATGAAGGATAAAGAAATCACCTAAGTTTTCGCTATTCTTATATCCCTCTCCTTTATACAAAACCCGTTAGCTTCATCGTCACCAGACTGATAACTGATAACTGATGACTGATAACTGATTTTAGGCTGCTGCCATGAAGGATTGTTTGAATTCGTTAATCGCTTCTTTCAAGAGATTTTCGGCTTCATCGGTTAATTTTTTCTCAGAAGCAATGATTTCGCCATATTTAGCTTTGCTACTGCCTAGATAATCCCGTAATCCTTGGGCAAATTTGCTAGCTTCGTCTACAGGCACATTATCTAAATAGCCGTTTAAACCAGCATATACAACTGCTACTTGCTCTCCCACAGATAGAGGGGAGTTTTGTTGCTGCTTAAGGATCTGACGTAAACGTTGACCTCGTGCTAGTTGGTTTTGAGTTGCTGCATCTAAGTCGGAAGCAAATTGAGCGAATGCTTCTAATTCGGCAAACTGGGCTAATTCCAACTTCAGCTTACCTGCTACCTGCTTCATAGCTTTAGTTTGAGCAGCAGAACCTACACGGGATACAGAAATCCCAGCATTAATTGCAGGACGGAAACCAGCGTTAAAGAGGTCAGAAGAAAGGAAAATTTGACCGTCAGTAATCGAAATGACGTTGGTAGGAATATAAGCAGATACGTCACCAGCTTGAGTTTCAATGATCGGCAGCGCAGTCATACTACCACCACCTAAGGCATCGCTGAGTTTAGCTGCACGTTCTAATAAACGGGAGTGGAGATAGAATACGTCTCCAGGATATGCTTCACGACCTGGTGGGCGACGTAGTAATAAGGACATTTGACGGTATGCTTGAGCTTGTTTGGACAAGTCATCATAGATAATCAAAGTTGCCTTGCCTTGATACATAAAGTATTCGGCGATCGCAGCTCCAGTGTAGGGAGCAAGATACTGTAGAGTTGCAGGGTCATTAGCGTTAGCTGCTACTACAACTGTGTAGTCCATTGCGCCTTTTGATTCTAAGGTAGTGACTACCTGAGCTACAGTAGAAGCTTTTTGTCCCACAGCTACATAAACACAGATTACATCTTCGCCTTTTTGGTTGATGATGGTATCTACAGCTACCGCAGTTTTACCTGTTTGGCGATCGCCAATAATCAACTCACGCTGCCCACGACCTATGGGAATCATCGCGTCAATTGCTGTAATACCTGTTTGCATTGGTTCACAAACGGATTTACGAGCAATAATCCCTGGTGCCATTGATTCGATCAGGCGAGTTTCGCTAGTGTTGATGTCTCCTTTACCGTCAAGAGGCTGTGCTAGAGAATCCACAACTCTACCGATTAGAGCGTCGCCTACAGGAATAGAAGCGATTTTACCAGTAGCTTTTACGGTACTACCTTCTTGAATATTAAAACCGTTACCCATAAGTACGGCACCGACATTATCTTCTTCTAAGTTAAGAGCAATACCAACTGTACCGTCTTCAAACTCTAGAAGTTCTCCTGCCATTGCTTGTTCCAAGCCATAGATCCGAGCGATGCCGTCTCCTACCTGGAGAACAGTACCAACATTAGATACCTGAACATCTTGCTCGTAAGATTCGATCTGCTGGCGAATAATGCTGCTAATTTCGTCTGGTCTGATGCTAACCATAGCTTTTGTTGTCTGTAAGAGTTAGTTTTAGATTATTTTGACTTGCAAGACGCAATCATGTTAAGGCTGCGCCAAAATTTATGATTTATTGATTTAGACTGATACTAATACGGCGCAGTTGTCCCCGTAGACTAGCATCAATTACTTTTGAGCCGACTTTAATAATGACTCCCCCAATCAGATCGGGGTCAACACTGGTTTTAAGCTCTACATCACGAGCTTCAGCAATCGCCTTTACTTTCTCAACTACCTTATTTTTTTGTTCATCGTTTAGTTCGGTGGCGGAAGTAACTTCTGCTAGAACTGTTTGATTGAGCTTGCGTAGTAAGTTAAGATACTGCTCCATAATCGACTCAAGAAAGACAATTCGCCTTTTATCAACTAAAAGCATCATGAAGTTAACTAAGTAAGGATTTGCGTCGTTACCCATTACTTGTTTTAATACTGCTTTTTTGTCTTCTCCCTTAATTACGGGGTTCAGGATAAAGTCTTTGAATTCTCTCGACTCGGCAACTAGAGAGCTTAGAGAACGGAAGGTATCACCAAACTGGTTGGTTAGGTTTTGTTGCTGTGCTAAGGACATTAACGCCTGCGCATAGGGTTCACCAACTTCGCTACTGATTAGAGTTCCACTCATGATTATTAACCTCCTAATTTAGCGATGCTGCTGTCGATTAGCTTGCGCTGTGATTCGTCATTGAGCATACTTCCCAGACGCGATTCTGCTTTCTCTAAAGCCATAGCTACAACCCGCTCTCTTAACTGAGCGATCGCTTTATCTTGTTCGGAACTAAGGTCTTTGACTGCTGTTTCTTTTAGGCGTGCCACCTCTTTTTCTCCCTGAGTCAAGATAGTTTCTCTGGCTTTTTGGGCATTTACTTCGGCATCTTGACGAATTTTAGCTGCCGTTGCTTGCGCTTGCTCTAATTTTTTCTGTTCTTGAGCTAGAGTAACTTCAGCTTGCTTTTGTTTTTGCTCAACAGCCTGAATCTGCTCAAGGATTTTAGAACGTCTTTCGTTCAAAATATTAGTGAGTAAAGGTTTACCGTAGTAAAATAGTATCCCCACTAAAAGTGTGAGGTTGATAAGGTTAGTGTTTAAAATATCTAAGTTTAAACCAAAACCGCCTTCAACCTCTGTATGTGCTTCTGCTAGAAATAATAAAGTCTCTATCATACCCAGATCTTGAATTAAGTTATTTTTTTCATTTATTCCCGCGATAAATCAGCTTTATCTGACTAATTCTGGGTCGAGTATTTTTTCTAAGATTTGACTAGACAGAGAATCTACTTGCTGCTCTAAACTAGCAAGTGCTGCTGCTTTTTGCTGCTCTATTTCTTGAGCTGCTGCTTCTCTTTGAGACTGAACTTCTTGTTGTGCCTGTGCTATCTTGCTCGCCGTAATTTCTTTGGCTTCTGCTTGGGCTTTTTGTACCAGATTTTGAGATTCTCGACGCGCTTGGGCTATCTGTCTCTCATATTCCTTGACTATGCTTTCAGCTTTGGCTAGTTTCTCGCGAGAATCAGTAGCACCGCCACGAATCAATTCGTCTCGTTCATCCAGCACCTTAGTTAATGGCTTGTAAAATACTGCATTTAGCAGTGCTGTTAAAAGCAAAAACTGCACTGCCATCAAAGGCAAAGTTGCATCAAAATCAAACATTTTTTATAGGGCAAATTTGGATTGAACAATCAAATCTGTAGAGACACTTATTAGCATCTCCACAGAAACTTAGAAAGGTTTAAGCAAAAGGATTGGCAAACAATAGTACCAAAGCAACTACTAGACCGTAGATAGTTAGAGATTCCATAAATGCCAAAGTTAAGAGTAGAGTACCGCGAATTTTTCCTTCAGCTTCAGGCTGACGCGCAATACCTGCTACTGCTTGACCAGAAGCATTACCTTGACCAATACCAGGGCCAATAGCAGCTAAACCAATAGCTAAAGAAGCAGCGATAACGGAAGCAGCTTGAATATCCATGATAATTTTACCTGTTTTTATAATTTACTGAACAAAGAACTATGAACTACTCCAGCCACAAAGGCATGAAGTTTCTGCCTTCACTTGTCGATGCCCCCACAAGCAAGCTTACGAGCGGTCTTACTCAACATCTTCAGTACTTAGTACCTTATCTACCTTTACAGGTAGCGACAGCAGCAACGGCAGAACCATCCGTTGACAAGCAAATGCTTGATTTTGATTGTTTTCATTTGGTTGGTTAAGAAGTTAAATTACTTCTTAATCGTGGTGATCAGCCAATGCCTCATGTATATATGCCCCAGCTAGAGTGGCAAATACTAAAGCCTGAATTGCACTGGTAAATAAACCCAATGCCATCACTGGTAAGGGAACAAATAACGGTACTAATAGTACTAATACGGCGACTACTAGTTCGTCGGCTAAGATATTACCAAAAAGACGGAAGCTTAGGGACAGAGGCTTGGTGAAATCTTCCAAAATAGCGATCGGTAGCAGGATAGGAGTTGGTTCAATATAATGCTTGAAGTAACTCAATCCTTTCTTTTTCAACCCAGCGTAGAAATACGCTAAGGAAGTAAGTAGTGCTAAAGCCACTGTTGTATTGATGTCATTAGTGGGAGCAGCTAGTTCACCTGAAGGTAACTCGATCAGTTTCCACGGTACTAATGCACCTGACCAATTTGACACAAAAATGAACAAAAATAAAGTACCAATAAAAGGCACCCAGGGACGATATTCTTTTTCCCCTAGCTGATTTCTCGCCAAATCCCGAATAAATTCTAGGGCAAACTCCATAAAGTTTTGAATACCACTAGGAACTTTTTGAATGTTACTAGTTGCAGCTAAAGAAGCTATTACTAAAAGACCTATTACTATCCAAGAATTGAGAAAAACCTGTCCATGAACTGTAAAGTTGCCGATTTTCCACAGAAAATGCTCACCAACTTCCAATTCTGCCAGGGTGAAAATATTGAAAAAAGTCAAAGCACCTAGAATTTCCATATGCCTAGATTAAGCAAAACATTAAATTAAAATCGTTCTTGTAGTTTCTTTGAAATTACTCATTTCAACCGTCATTATCAGCTTTTTTTGCCGACCAAAAAATCGACTGCACTGTATAAATAACGATCGCTGGTTTGTAAGTTAGAAATCCAAGAAAGACAGGAAGAATGTGTAACTGTTGCCATTTGCTAGCGACAATTATTAGGATGACAAATACTCCTAATCCTTTAGCACCGAGACGTTGTTCTGGTTGACCTAGGCGTTCAACTTCTTTGCCTAACATTCTTAAATACACCAGCCCGACAGTTGCACCTAACAAGTAGTTAAGAGCAATGTTTAACGAGTAAAAATACCACACAGGAATAAAAATTATTCCCATCAGAGCCAGAGTAGTCAACAACAAATTTCTTTGTAGTTGATGGTATTCTGCCATTGAATCATGTTCTTCTAGAGAATTAGAATCATTAGTAGTAAATTGTTCGTCTGGTACTAGTGGTGGTTCAGGAGATTGATTAGACAAATTGACGCTACTCGGTTGCTGACTCATTCTTGATTATTGTTGCTGGAATCTGATATTTCCCTACATAAAGCAGGCAGATATGACCAACCATTTATCTAAATGATAAATAGTTGACTTAGTAAAACAAATTGTTTACTAAAGAATTATTGGGCAATACTACCAACCTAGTAGCAATGCTTTCAAATCCCAGTCCCCAGCGATCATATCACGGTATTGTAACCAATTATTAAAAATTTCTAAATGGGCAAGTGAAGGAAATTTAAGTAAACTTATGGGTTTTAGCTGATGTTAAGAAGACAATTGAGATTTTAATTGCCCTCGGTAATTTTTTGCTGTTGCCAGATTAGTCCGAAAGCGATCACAACTATCGTTAAAAGTAAGGAAAAATCGGGTTCGGGTACTCCTGAAACTTCTAAGGGATTAAATGGTTGGTTTAATTGTTCTACTCCTGTTTCGACTTCTCGTTCAAAGCGATCGCTTCTAGCTTCTGCCTCTTTTAGGAGTTTTCTTTGCTCATCGTTTACCAAGACGATCATTGAGGAATAGGGAGTCACTATCGTATTATCTTTGGCTATTTGATGAATTTGGTCTAATTGTTCGGTTTCGAGAGTATTTTGCTTTTTTTTACTTAGATAAGATACTAATTGACGCGCAGCTAGTGATTCAAGGCTCGTTACTGTGGTAGTAGTAGTAGTAGTAGTATTAGCAGACACCGCCCAACTATAACCATCAACTACCGCCATTCCGTTAGCTGATTCTGTTCCCAAACGTTGCATTACGGTAGCAATATCCTGGGCTACTCCTCCCTGACTGTTTTGTAAAACTTGTAAAGTTTTATCGTCATAGGCTTTGGGTAGTTGATCGCCTAAATGAATCAGCCATAAAGGTGCATTAATATTAGGCAAGGTTTGCTGATCTTGAGCTAATTCATAACTGCCTGCATCGGTAATTACTAACAGGGCATCATAGTTTTTATTTCCTCGCAGACTGTCAAACTTTTGCAGTATTTCAGGATTGTCAATCGAACCATAAAAAGATAATTTATCTAGATCTAAATCCTTAATATCTTCTAGATACCGAGAATGATTTTGACTATCAATTAGATAAAGATCCACATCGTTATCAGCTAGATTTTCTTGCCACCAATTGAGAGTATTTTTTATTTCCTGAAGCTGATTGCTCATACTGTAGGAAGTATCGAGAATCAAAGCATAGGTCTTATTTTGGGGTAAGATATAATTTTGGTCATTTAATGGTTGAACTGCAACCGTATAACCATTTTGCAGAGCAATCTGATGTGGTTGACGATCGCTCTTGTCACTATACAAATAGTCTTCTAACCAAACATTAGCAAAAGACCATTTGGTTTTACCATTACGAATTCTTTTAGTTTGTCCTGTCCAAAAGATATTACGTTTCTCAGCTAACTTGGGCAATGCCCAACCTTGCTCTTGTTTCATCACCTTGTAGGTTAACCACAGATGCAGTTTTCTGGGAGCAATACCTTCATTAATTTCTCTCGATGTTCGACGGGGAGGGACAGGAAAAGCTCGTAAACGGTATTGTCCGAAGCCTACTTGTTCCAGTAAAGCAGGATCTACAGGGCGAGTTCTTTCTACCTGAGAATTATATACTTCTTGGGCTGCCCCTCTGGGGGATACTTGGAAGGCAAAACGTTCATTTTTATTTTCCGTTTCTCCTAACCACAAACCTGTAATAGTTGCACTTTCTGGTAAAGAAAAATAGTAAAGTATTTCTTCAACATCGTTAGTTTTATTTTGATAAACTTCGTGGATTTCTACCTCTGCCCAATCGCCATGAGGAGTGAGATTAACTGCTTGTTTTTCCAACCAAACTTTCTGTTGATCGATGTTTAGTAATCCTGCTTTGGCTTGGTCAACAATAGCAGTAGATTGAAGGGCGTGACGTACTGATTTGCGTTCGGCTTTTTGCAATGGGATATCAAAAAACTCAGCATATAAGTCAGCAGCTTTTTGCACATCTTGACGAGATCCTTGATATAAGAAAGGAGCAAGCAGTTGGTTATATCTTTGTTGTAAATATGAAGCAACGGATTCTGGTAAACCTAAATTTTGATAAATACTATAAATATGATTATTATCTTCTTGGGTACTTAAATAACGATAAGAATATAAATTAGCATTAACCAATCCTTTTTTAATAATTCCAGAAGAGGCTAAAAGCTCGGCTCGATTTTGAGGATTTTGTTCTAATAAAGCAAAAGCTTTTATCTGAGGCTGTTGATTAAATAAAAATAATAAACTCAACCAAATACTAATTGTACTAACTGCTCCTGCGATCGCCATTTTTTTACCGTATTGTCGAGCAAATTGTAGTAATATTTTGCGACCTGAACTAAGATACAATCCTGTGATAGCAGAAGGCATACCGATAAATAAAGTAGCACTAAAGCCGAATAAAACAGATAACAACAAACCAATAAATATTCCGTAAAACCAACCAGAAAAATTGAATATATCCCATAAATCGTTTACCCATTGAAAAGAAAAGAAACTAACTATAAAGCCAGCTACTCCATGAATTACAAAAATAGTTGTTGGAATTGCATAAAATAATAAGGTTAAACTTAGATAAAATCCCATCAGTAACATTAAGGAATGAGCAACCATTTGTAACCAAAAATATAGTTTATTATGCTGTTGATAACCTTGGACTACTTCCACTGCAAAAGCAAAAATTGTCACCAACAAACTACCAAGAACCAAACCACTTGCCCAAGTTAATTCTCTAAATAAAAATAAACGTAACAAACACCAAGTTACCAAAGGTGCTTCAACTCCATAAAATAATCGCATCAGTTGGCTAGGTTGTTTTCTGAGATACTTAAAACCAATATAGGTAGTAGCGACTGGCACAATAACTAAAGTCAAAAAAGCGATACTAAAATCGAAAGGAATATCGCCATCAAAAGTTGCCAAAATTAGCGGTATGCCAATAAATGGTAAAATTCCACAATAAAATACAGTAATAAAAATTAAATTCCAGCCCCAAAAGGTACTATGAGCAAGAATTTTTAGCAGTTTTTTAAGTTTAGTCATTTTTAATTATTAATTATTAATCGCTCAATGTTTATTTAATGTTTAGTGTTTAATGAAAGATTAATTGCTTGATAAATCGAATTAGTAAATTGTTGAATAGCTTGACTGTTTGAATTTTCTGGGTGATCAAAAAGAATCGAAACTAATACCCAAGTTTGATGACGTTGAGTAATATGATTCCAAATACGGCTAACGAAATCATCGGTAGTGCCTTGTTGGGATTGAAACCAATAGGTAGCGGATAGTTTTCCTTTTTGTAAAGATAACCAACGAGCATTAATAGTATTGTTAATTAATTTTGATTCCATTTTATCCACCTGAAAACCATTACCTACAAAGCACAATTCTGGAGGATGATGGGCTTGCCAAGTATCACTTTGTACAAAAAGCATTGAGCCTGAAAGGCGATTATCGCTTTGAAAACGTAATTTCTGTACTACGGGATTGGCTGGATTATCAAAAAACTTAGCTTCAGGAATAGTTAATGGGATAGTTTCAGTAGTAATTTCTTCAGGCAAATTAATTGCTTGTAAAGTTGTTTGATATATTTTATTAGGGTCAATTTGGCCTAAAAATCCTAATACTATTACTAAAACAAGTAACCAGCTAAAATTAATTTTTTTCTTTTCAAAAGGCAAATCTTTAATAGTTGGCAATTCTACAGTTTGACGGGGTACTCGTTGTAATAATAACCAAGTAAAGAAACTAGCGATCGCAAAACCGATAATTCCTAATGGTAAATGTAAAACTTTGGCAACTGCTCTTTGCTGCCAGAGTTCGATTAGCATTACTAAAATTAATATTCGCAAAATATTAACTACAATTAAAAACCCTAAATTAGCGAGCGCAACTAATAGCCAACGATACCCTAATTGACGTTTTTCTAACCAAGTGACTCCCAATAAAAATACCGTTCCTGTCCATAAACTTTTCATCCCACTACAGGGCAAATCTACTTGAGCAATACCATTTTCCAGCACAATAATATCGTGGGAAGAAGCAGCAGCTAAATGTAAATCTCCTAAAGCTTGGGCGATAGCATGGGCGATAAGGACTCTCACGGGAAAACCCAAGCCACTATTAAAAGCAGTTACAAACGGAACAACGCAAGCAAAAATAAAGGCAATACTTAAGCCTCGATACCATTTTTCTGGAGCAATGAATAAACCTAATAAACCATAACTACCTAAAATAAAACATAATAAAGTTAATTGAGGAATATTGAGATACCACTTTAAAGTGATCGCGCTAATTTCTCCTCCTAAAGTTAATAAAATTGGATATAAACTTAACCGAAGAATTACAGTATCTAGCTGAAATAAGCCATTGATAGCTAACAGAATTAGCAATAGTATTACTACCAATCCCAGGACAATTAAATTCACAGGAGAAGTATCTTCAAAAGACTCAAGCCACCATTGAAATGTCCACAGGTTGCCTAATAACCAGGCAATTATCAAAAAAATAGTTGCAAAATAATTTTGCTGCTTAAATATAGATTGACTAATCATAGTAATTTAAATATATAATTTGATTGAATTACATCAAAGTTATAAAAAGTTTTTCCTAATCTTTTGTGTGGCCTTTTTTATCTGTAACTACATTGTAATTTTTTTTGAGAAAGATGACTGAATAGTATTATTAACTAAAAAGTTAGCGATCGCGTAGGGTCGGCTTCGCCTCATCGCGGAGCGTCGGCTTCGCCTCATCGCGGAGCGTGGGCTTTGCCCAATCGCCTTAAACCCAAAATTACATCAATAATTTGATATTCAAGACAATTACCACATTTAATTGCTGCTGAAGATAATTAACTGTCGATTAAAAAGCGATCGCACTAACTTTATGCGTTTTATTTATGCTTGTGTAAGAGGAACAAGATTGATTTTTACTTCTCGATTGAGAGCTTGAGCTATCCGACTTAACATTGACAGGGAATGTCCCTCATAGTCGGCATCTTCTAAACGAGAGATAACTGATTGAGTCGTATTAATCATCTGGGCTAATTCTGTCTGACTCAATCCTGCTTCAGTACGAGCATCATATATTAACTGCGCTACATGAGCATTTATAGTTGCCTGTTCACACATTTCTTGCAGTTCTACATCATCTCCAATGATGTTATCAATGATCTTCATGCCATCAGTTGTTTTAGCCATTTTCTGTTACCTCTCCTTGATAAGTATGTTGTTCAGGATTCTGCTCAAACTTATTTTTTCTTTTGATTACAACCTCGATATCTTTTTTTGGTACAGCCGAGGTATTCTTGATGATTGAGTGTCCTAGCACTGCAATGTTCTTACCATTGAAAAAATACAAAATTCGATACTGAATATTACGATGTTTGGCTCTTAGTTCGTAAATGCCATCCCTCAAATAGTCTGCTGACGGTCGGCGCAATTCATGACCTTTATTTTCTAGCTGACGAATACGACCTACACAGTTGGCGAACCCTTTAGGGTCTGTATTCCTTAGTTCGCTTAACCAGTTAACCACAGGAGCATCATCTTTCTTCTCCTGGTAAAATAGTATGCAGGTAGTTGGCACGGTTTTTGTTTAAAATTTCAATATAGCAATATTGCTATGTAACTACTATAGCTTTATTTGTAGCGATCGCGTAGGGTCGGCTTCGCCTCATCGCGGAGCGTGGGCTTTGCCCAATCGCCTTAAACCCAAAATTACATCAATAATTTGATATTCAAGACAATTACCACATTTAATTACTGCTGAAGATAATTAACTGTCTATCAAAAAGCGATCGCACTCCTGTCAAATCTAACTGACAATTAGCTAGTATTTCTTTAACCGTCTTTTCTTGGTTTTGATCACAAGCAAGCATAAATTCATACTCCTCATCTGATAAGTTTGCCATCTGGAATTCAAAATCAAAGAAGGTTTTACTAGGAAAGCCTTGCATACAGGGATGACATTCGGGAATTGCGTTATTTAAAATTGCATCATCTGCCCAATCTTGTTTAGCTAGAGGTGGTTTAGCTAGAAAGAATTCGTAGTGAGTCAAACTAGGATCGAGTAGTTCGATTAAACGGTATAAAGAGCGATCGCTCAAGTTCTTTGCCCTTGACCTTAGTTCAGGTGAATCACCGATAAGCCTATCTAACTGCCAATATTTAGGATTAGAAAAACCAACAAAATCTAAACCTGAAGCTGTAATTAAATCAAATAAAGTTTCGACGTTATAGTCAATCTCTTGAGGATGAACATACATATCCGCAAAGGCTTCATCGCGATGATTTTCTAATGCCCATCTTTCTTTTTCTTGTTTGAGGATACGGTTATTTTCAGGCAGGTTAGCAAAAATTTCCCGACCAACTTTCACCCCATCACGATAGTCACCCCGTTTATCTCCTTGAAGTAGAGCGATCGCTTTTTGCATTAGTGCAATTTCCCAGCGTCCTAATTCTGCATAAACAAAGATGTGGAGAATTCCTCCTGGCTTTAATTTCTGCGCCAATGCCTGAATACCTTTTTCTGGTTCAGGTAAATGATGCAACACCCCAACACAGTTAATAAAATCAAACTCGCCTTCTAGTTGGATAGCTTCTTCTAATTTAAGGTTATAAAAATTGACTGGTTTACCATGTTTAGCAATTACCCCTGAACGATGACAACGTTCTTTGGCAACCTCTAAAGCTTTTTCACTCAGATCGATCGCCGTAACTTCCGCTTGGGGATTTTGATGAATTAGATAATCTGTACCCGAACCTGTACCACAACCTGCATCTAAAATACGGATCTCCTGAGTACTTGGTTTCATGCCTGTACAAAAACTGTAAGCTGCGATCCAACTCCAACGCCAGTTATAGCCTGGAGGTTCAAGATCGGAAAGCGGATCGGGTGGGAAAGGATAAGTGTTATAGAGATTGGCAACGGCTTGATTAATCGCTTGTGAATCGGACATGAAACAAAATTAATAAAAAAAATCAACAAAGTGTTTATTGTTATTGTCCATCACTAAAGGACATTTCGGTCAATAGTTATCAGTTATGAATGCTCAGATTTTAGGGCGATCGCCTTATTAAGTACTTAAACAGAATTAATATGCAGAAATTGTATTTCTGTTCCCTTTTTCCCTTTCCCCATCTCAACTAGGAAATTAATTGTGCATCGTCTACTTACTTTATTTATAAAGTTTTAATCAAAAAATATCTCTAAAAACCTCTAAGTCTAGCTATTATTTTTCTTGTCTTTATAACTTTAAGAAAGCAACATAAAAACAGTATTTTATTAATCAAAAAAATATATTTAATTAAGAGTTTTTACCGATTCCAGTTAAAACACTTTGGTATTATTATTGAGCTAATAAAACATCTAAGTGATTCTATTTAAACAATAATATTTAAAGACTATGAAAAATATTTTTAATCTCAAACAACAAACTACTTTAGGTTTATTAGGAATATTAGCTACTAGCTCTTTGATCGCTCCCATTAATACTAAATCAGTAGATGCTAATAGCACCACAGATAATAAGGTGACAGTAGAATTAGTTTTAGCTGTTGATGTTTCTGGTAGTATTGATTATCAAGAATTTGAATTACAAAGAAAAGGATATATAGCTGCTTTTCAAGATGCCCAAGTGCAAGCTGCAATTAAAAAACTTCCTGAAGGCTTAGCAGTAAATATGTCATTTTGGTCTGATAAAAATACCGCAAATATTGGTTGGTTTAAACTGCAAAATGATGGCAATGGTAATATTACCAACTTATCAAATTTTGTTAATGCTATGAACACTGTTGTTCGACGCGGAGATAAAGATCAAAATGGTAATCAATATCCTACTTCTGCCAAAGGACAAGTAGTGATTAATGGTGTTACTACTAAGGTGGGTAGTGGAACTGATATCAAATTGGGAATTGATACCGCTAAAAATATGCTGTTAAATAATCAATATCAAGGAGCATCTTTAGTAATTGATGTTTCTGGTGATGGAGTTTCAGATGATACTCCTTACACAGGTACAGGTAATATTAATAACAAATGTGGTCATCAACATTTTTGCCCTCCCCTAGAAGCAGCAAGAAATGCAGCAGTCAATGCTGGTATAACAATTAATGGTTTGCCCATTAACAATCAAGAATCGCAAAATTTGGCGAATCAAGTTGATATACACTACGAAAAATTAGTCTATGGTGGCAAAGGTGCTTTCGTTGAACTAGCCGATGGTTTTGATGACTTTACTAGAGCAGCTAAAACTAAAATTTTACGGGAAATCACTGAAGGTGGAGATAGAGCCAAAGCTGCTGCGGTAAATGATCTTTTCGCTACTGACGAAGATACTAGCTTTAATGGTAACGTCTTGACTAATGACAAAGATCCTGAAAATATAGGCTTAAAAGTCGCTATGGTTAACGGACAGGCGATTAACATTGGCAATCAAATCACCTTACCCTCTGGTGCTGTAGTAACGATCAATCTTGATGGCTCTTTAATATACAATCCTAATGACAAGTTTACATCTCTACTGGAAGGACAACAAACTGTTGATACTTTTAACTACAGCATTAATGATGGTTTGAATGGCTACAGCACTGCTACTGTGAGCATGACTGTTAATGGATTGGGTAATGGATCAAAAATTCTTTATGCTGATTAAAATTTCTAGGATTAGAATTGCTATACAAACAAGCAAATAAAATCCAAATATTACAAAGCCGTGTGAGCAAAAATTAGCCAGCACGGTTTGTCATAATTTTTATCCTCATGAATAATAACCATCCTGAATATTTATTATTTGCTCAACATGGTTGGGCGGATACAGGCAATGACATTGGTAAATTGGCACAAGCAATAGCTAGTCCTCAATCGGTGATTACTGCGCCTAGTTTGGGCTTGGTTAAAACTTTTATCAGAATTCAGCCTCTAGTTGAAAAATTAGAACAAATTGCTACTCAGGTAATTAATGACTACCCTCAAACTCCGATCAGGATTATAGGGCATTCAATGGGGGGATTAATGTGGTTAGAAGTGTTATACCGTAATCCTCAATGGTGGTCAAAGGTTGATTCGCTAATTCTGCTTGGATCTCCTGTTGGTGGTTCAAATATAGCTCGAATCATTGATCCTTTGAATATTGGAATTGGTACAGCAAAGGATTTGGGTAAAAATCGTCGTGCTATGGCAGAAAAAATTGCCCAGCAAATTCCGACTCTCTCGGTTGCTAGTGATTTCAATATGGGCAGTGATGGTTTAGTAACCATAGAAAATACTAAGTTTGCTTATGCTAATTGTTTAGTAGTATCAGGAATCCCACACCATGCCTTAAAATTTCATTCTCAACTAATTCCCATCATTCAAAATTTTTGGACAAATCCTCAATTGGGTTTACTGCCGACAGAAAACTTTGCTAATCAAGTTATTAAGCGTTTACGTTCTATACCAGGTATGACTGATGCAGATTATCGGTATTTTGAGCGATCGCAAATTGTTGCCCTTTTTCCTGATGATATAACTATTCACACTTGGAATCATCCTCTGGGAATTAATTATGTCTTTGTTGGCAGAGAAAAAACCCAGTGTCTCTACGCAGGATATGTTGGCTTGCTTCATGTTTTGGGATTGCGTCAAGCTCTTGAAGAAATTCGGCAATCTACCTCTTACTAAGTAAACAAAAATATTTTTTGCTTAATTACTTGACAACTGGAGGTACTAACTTGCTATTATGTCTATGTTGCATATATTGGGGTGTCGCCAAGCGGTAAGGCATCGGGTTTTGGTCTCGACATTCCTAGG
>CAYMWC010000058.1:0-26137 GCA_964393695.1 uncultured Pleurocapsa sp. | reverse complement strand
TAGAAGTTACTCTGGCTAATTCTTATATTGCTGGCACGATTTTGCTAGGGATTGCTCCCTGTACAGCAATGGTACTGATGTGGGGCTATCTTTCCTATAGTAATCAGGGACATACGTTAGTAATGGTGGCGGTTAATTCCCTAGCGATGCTGTTTCTTTACGCACCACTGGGTAAATGGTTACTATCAGCAAATAATCTCACCGTACCTTGGGAAACTATTGTTTTATCGGTTTTAATTTATGTCGGGTTGCCTTTAGCAGCAGGAATTTTAAGTAGGCAATGGATATTTAGATACAAAGGAAGACGCTGGTTTGAAGAAAAGTTTCTGCATTATCTGTCTCCCGTGGCGATCGCTGCCTTACTTTTAACCTTAATTCTACTATTTGCCTTCAAGGGAGAATTAATTGTTAATAATCCTCTACACATTCTCCTGATTGCCATTCCCTTATTTATTCAAACTAACTTTATTTTCCTAATTACCTATGTCGCAGCCCTAAAACTCGGATTCGATTACGAAGATGCAGCCCCAGCAGCCTTAATTGGGGCAAGTAACCATTTTGAAGTGGCGATCGCCACGGCAGTAGTTTTATTTGGGTTAAATTCTGGTGCAGCTTTAGCCACGGTGGTTGGGGTACTAATTGAAGTACCAGTAATGTTGATGCTGGTGGAATTGTGTAAACGCACTGCCCATTGGTTTCCCAGACATCCTGAAAAAGCAACCTTGCTTGACCCTCGTTGTGCAAGTCCCTATCGGTAATTTCAATGAAATCAAATAAAATACTTCTACGGTAATATATTATGGAATTCCAACAGCTTTGGCAGCAATACAAAGACCCCCTGCAACAGTTCATGCGATCGCGAGTCAAAAATTCAGCAGATGTAGATGACTTACTTCAAGAAATTTTCATCAAAACGTATCAACATCTCAACACTGTCAAAGAGCCAGAAAAATTGCGTTCGTGGCTGTTTCAAATTACTAGGAACACTTTAATTGATTATTATCGAAAGTCCCGTGTGGAAACTTCGCGCCAGAACATGGTGAAAGATACAATGTTAACGGACGAACAACCAGAGCAATATGAGGAAATTCGACAAGAATTGACTAACTGCATTCGACCCTTGCTTGAGCGACTTCCAGAAAAATATCGTGAAGCTATTGAGATAGTGGACATACAAAATAAGTCTCAGAAGGAATTAGCAAATAAACTAGGACTATCTCATTCGGCAGTCAAATCGCGGGTACAGAGAGGTCGGCGTCTGCTTCAGAACAAGTTTCACGAATGCTGCTATTACAACTTAGATGTTCGGGGCAACCTTATTGATTATCAAGTTAAACTAAATGGTTGTTAAAGCTGCTGACTATTTAATGCGTCTTTTCATAGAGTCTTCCGTCTATGAGATTAAAGAGGATTAACCTCAGTTTTTTTTGTTAAAAGACTCTTTTAGGAGATTTTAATTATGTCACGTATTCAGCTTGCCCTGAACGTAAGCAATATCGATGAGTCAATTGCTTTCTACAGCCAACTTTTCGGAGTTGAACCCGCTAAACGTCGCCCTGGCTATGCTAATTTTGCTGTCACAGAACCGCCCTTAAAATTAGTGCTGATTGAAAATGCTCCCAAAGCAGGAACTCTCAATCATTTGGGAGTTGAAGTGGAAACCTCGGCTGAAGTTACAGCAGCAGAACATCATTTACAAGATCGAGGATTAAAAACCAAAACCGAAAATCAAGTTTCCTGCTGTTATGCAGTACAAGATAAGGTTTGGGTCAACGATCCCGATAACTCGCCTTGGGAAATTTATACGGTTTTAGATGATTCTGGGACTTTCGGATGTACTCAAGCTAATGCATCAACTTCAGTTTGTGCTACCTGTTAAGTCATTTAAAAATAGTAAGGTTAATTCGTTCTCCCAACCACTCGATTTACCTTACTACTTTCAATGACTTCCGTGGAGAATATATAAATGCCAAATCGAGTTCCATATCCTGATTATGTTTGGTGGCTCACCCCAGAGAAACTAGCAGGGATGTCTCGCCCTCCCCTAGAAGATTTACCCCAACTCTACCAAGCAGGGATGCGAGGTATTGTCTCAGTAATGGATGAGCCTTCAGGTATAAAAGAATATGAAGAGACTGGGTTTCAAGCTTTGTGGCTGCCAATTACAGGGGGTAAACCGCCTAGTCTAGAACAAGTAAAACAGTTTGTTCGATTTACCAAACCATTAATAGAAGAGAATCAACCAGTAGTGATTCACTGTACCAGTGGAAACCGTCGAACGGGAACATTACTAGCTGCTTACTTAGTTGCAGAAGGGGAATTACCAGAAACCGCAATTTCCCTTGTTGAAAAAGCACGTCCTACAGCCGAACTTAGAGAGGCTCAAAAAGAATTTTTAGTTCATTTACCACAATTATTAAAATAATTTGATTGATTGAGAGCAAAAATGACCAGTTTCGATCATCCTCCCAGAATACTATTTTTATATGGCTCATTAAGAGAGCGTTCCTACAGCCGTCTGTTAGCTGAAGAAGCAGCGAGAATTATTACCGATATGGGGGCAGAAGTTAAATTTTTTCATCCTCAAGAATTACCACTACGGGGACAGGTAGAAGAAACCCATCCCAAAGTGCAGGAGTTAAGAGAGTTAAGCCAGTGGTCTGAAGGTCAAGTATGGTCTTCTCCCGAAATGCACGGTAATGTTACGGGTATTCTCAAAAATCAAATCGACTGGATACCTCTAAGCATCGGTGCAGTCAGACCAACTCAAGGCAAAACTTTAGCTGTAATGCAGGTTAGTGGTGGTTCGCAGTCATTTAATGCGGTCAACACTCTGAGAATTTTAGGGCGATGGATGCGGATGTTTACCATTCCCAATCAATCCTCGGTAGCTAAAGCCTATCAAGAATTTAATGACGACGGCACGATGAAAGATTCTGCTTATAGAGATCGGATAGTAGACGTGATGGAGGAATTATATAAATTTACCCTGTTACTGCGAGATAAGGTGGATTATTTAACTGACCGCTACAGCGAACGTAAAGACAAAGAGCAAGTTCACAGTAAGTAAATAGGGCAAATAAAACAAATGAAAATTTTATTTATGTGTGTTGCTAATTCTGCCCGTTCCCAGATAGCTGAAGCACTAGCTAAAGATATCTTGGGAGAAGAAGTAACAGTGATGAGTGCTGGGATTCATCCTGCCATTTCTGTTCATCCTGGTGCTGTAGCAGCTATGCAAGAGATTGGTCTTGATATTTTCTCTGCTAAACCCAAGCTACATGGCGATTTACCACCCAGTTTTCTTGCCAATCTCGATTACGTCATTACAGTTTGCGAAGAAGAACTTTGCCCCGAACTCACCACCAGAAAAGAGCGTCTGCGTTGGTCGTTTCCTGACCCCGTACTGCTGCAAGGAGAAGAACAAACTGAAGCTTTTCGGGCAATTCGAGCTGAATTAAAGCAAAAAATTCTTGATTTCGGTCGCCAGCATCAACTTTTAGCTTAATTAAACTTATTACCAGAAAAAACCATGAAAAAAGTCATGTTTGTCTGCAAAAGAAACTCCTGTCGTTCCCAAATGGCGGAAGGTTTTGCCAAAACATTAGGAAAAGGCAAAATTGAGGTGACATCTTCAGGCTTAGAAGCCAGTCGCGTACATCCCACAGCAGTAGAAGTGATGTCAGAAATTGGGATTGATATTAGTCACCAAACCTCCGATCCTTTGGGTGATTTTAATGCCGATGATTACGATGCAGTAATTTCTATGTGTGGTTGTGGAGTAAATTTGCCCCCTGAATGGGTAACGCAAGAAGTATTTGAAGATTGGGAATTAGACGATCCCGACGGAAAACCCATTGAAACTTTTCACCGTGTTAGGGATAAAATTAAAGAACGAGTAGCCAAATTAATTGACCAACTAAGCTAACAAAACGTGAATTTAACACTAGGTTTCAAATTGCTCGACCCCATAGTCAGTCAAGCCAAAACATGGGGATTTATCTGTCACTGTCAAGAATCAAACCTCTGGCTGATTCTTCCCCAACAGCCAAATCAGAGATGGAAATTACAACAATTTGAAAATAGATGGATTTTATCAGTTGGAGATATTCCCCAACTTCTGCTTCATGCTTCAGAGGCGATCGCTTTTTTAGAACGCTATTACACAAAACACCACAAAAAGATTGATTAAAATCATCTATGTTTAAACTCTTCTGACTTCTGACTTCTCACCACTTCTAGATGTTATGTTTCAAAAACTACTTAAAATACATTAGGGGATGTGCCGTAGCACACCCCCCTGTTTAAATTTAAGATTTAAAGTGATTTTTATGTACCAGCAATTTTATTGTTAATTTAGCTGGCGGTATTGATAATGAGATTTATAAGTTTCATCATAAGTTGAGCTTAATATTTGATGCTGTGATCTTAAGCACATCGATTTAATTACTTTTTTATTTTTTATAAGCTTTTGCTGAAGCTGTAGTCCAAATATAAACAGCAATACAAAACGGTAATAAAATAAAGATTGCTCCTGCAATAACAGGATGATCTCGAACAGTAATACTAGAAGTCATCGCCAATATCCCTAAACCACAGTAAATTAAACCAAGTAAAGGTAATCCTAAAACTAGCAAGGCAAATTTTTGATCGGAATTCATAATTGTTTCATCTACACACTACAGTTATTGTAGAAAATATAGATATAAAAAATAGGGGCATAGATCCAACCCCCATTGATAATTCATATTAAATTAATTACATCCCAGGAAGATTTAAACCACTGGTTAGTTCTTCCATACGTCCGCGCATTACTTCTGTAGACTGTTCATAAGCAGATTTCATGGCTGCGGTTACAGATGCAGATAAAGCTTCTGCTCCCTGAGACATTGCATCAGGAGATATTTCTACACGACGGGGTTCTTGGTTGCCACTCATGACAACTTTTACTAATCCGTCTTCGCTAGTTCCTTCAATTTCTAACTGTTCCAATTCATTTTGAAGTTGTTGCGCTCCTGCTTGTACTTCCTGAGCTTTTTTAAAAGCCTCAGCGAGTTCTTTCATTTTTCCTAGGGGACCAAATCCTTTTCCTGCCATATCTATCTCAGTTATTTATTTATTTAATTAATTACTACAAAATCAACTAGAATGACTAGTTTAACTTAAAGATGCTTGAGCTAGAATTCTCCAATTAGTTTAACTTCTGGCTCTAAAGATACTGACCAATGATATTCTACTTTTTCTTGAGCATAACGAATTAATTCAAATATATCTTTAGCGGTAGCTGCACCACAGTTGAGAATAAAGTTAGCATGGCGGTGAGCTATCTGGGCATCACCAATTTTATAGCCTTTTAAACCAATCTGTTCAATTAGTCTGGCTGCTGCGTGGGGTTGGGGATTACGGAAAACACTACCACAACTAGGAAGATGATAAGGTTGAGTGGTTTTACGTTGTGTCCAATTGTGATTGGAAAGTTCAATCATCTCGGTTTTGCTATAGCCTGGTTGCAACTGCATAGTTGCCCTAACTACCAGACGATCGCCTCCTTGTAAATTAGAGGTACGGTAACTATAGGCTAAATCTTCTGGCTTTAATTCAGTCAAAGTACCATCAGCAGATAAAACAGTGGCACTGACCAAAATATCTGCCATACAAGAGGAATGTGCGCCTGCATTCATGACCACACCTCCCCCGACTGTACCAGGGATACCCACTGCCCACTCTAGACCTTTTAAGCCTCGTTTAGCAGCTTTCCAAGCAAGTTTAGCGATCGCCTCTCCTGCATCGGCAGTTAATAATCCAGTTTCTGGCTCGAACTCATAACTACGAAAATGACGAGTAGATAAAACTAACCCTGGTACACCGCGATCGCTTATTAATAAGTTTGAACCTGCCCCTAATAGGGTCAAAGGTATATCTTGAGCTTGATACCATTCAAAACTAGCTTCTAGTTCAGCCCAATTTCTGGGTGCAGCATACCATTCTGCATTACCTCCAACTTTGTAAGAGGTTTGATTAGCCAAGGATATATCAGACTGAATTAAATTGTCCATTTCATGATTACTAATGACTAATGACTAATGACTAATGACTAATGACTAATGACTAATGACTAATGACAGTTCACTGATAAAGGTTAATTACTTTGGGGATAGCTTGGTTGAGATTGCCTGCACCCAAAAACATGGCTAAATCTCCTGGCTGTAATATTTGTTCTCGTAAGAAGTCAGGAATAGAATCAACAGATGCATGGTAATGAACATTGGGATGATTGGACGCGATCGCCTTAACTAAATCTTCTCCTTGAATGCCCAAGGTATTGGTTTCTCCTGCACTATAGATATCTGTAACAACTACTACATCCGCGTCATTAAAAACAGCAGCAAACTCATTTAAAAAAGCCTGGGTGCGACTATAGCGATGGGGTTGAAAAATTGCCACTACTCTACCCTGAGAATCACTGCCATTTAGTCTTAATTTGGCAGCAGCTAAGGTTACTTCAATTTCACTAGGATGATGGGCATAGTCATCAATAAAAACAATACCGTTAGCTTCCCCACGATGCTCAAAGCGTCTTTTTGCTCCCTGGAAACTGGCTAAAGACTCAGCAATATCAGCAAATTCTAAATTTATCTGTCGCCCAACAGCGATCGCAGATAGAGCATTACTGAGGTTATGTTCTCCTAATAATGGTAGTTGTAATTTCCCTAAACACATACCTCTTTCCCAGATTTCCGAATTACTGCCTTGGGCATGATAAGTAATATTTTTAGCGGTATAGTCTGCCCCTGTAGCTGGATCGAGACTGTAGCTAATAGTTAATGCTAATTCATCGCGAATAATAGGATCGTCAATACAGCCAATTAAAGTATTACACTGCCCTGCAAAGGTTTGAAAAATATTAATAACTTCTTGAATATCTTGATAATGATCAGGATGATCTAGCTCAATATTAGTAATTACGCCAATACTAGGATGATGCTTAACTAAAGAACCATCAGATTCATCCGCCTCAACTACTAAATACTCTCCCTGTCCACTATGAGCATTACCATCCCAGGCATCTACTTCCCCACCCACAATAATGGTTGGCTCTAGCTGATTGTGAAATAGCATATAGGCAATTAAACTGCTGGTAGTAGTTTTGCCGTGTGTACCCGAAACAGCAATACTTTGATACTGTTCAATTAGAGCAGCCAAAAGATCAGAGCGATGAAAAATTGGACAACCCAGTTTAACTGCTGCTTGATATTCAGGATTATTCTTGGCGATCGCTGTAGAACAAATAACTTGCGGAAGTGAATTAACTTGATTACTAATAACCTCTACTTCTTCTAAACTCTCAGATTGGGCTCCTGCGGTGACTGGCAAGAGTTGAGGCTCTCTACTAGGGGAGGAAATCCAACATTCTAAATTATTTGCTTCATGTCCACGAAAAATCTTGACCCCCAATGCTTCCAGACGTTTAGTAATATGGCTAGAATGCAAATCAGAACCCGACACTGGTAGTTGGCGTTGAGCAACTATGTAGGCTAAAGCGGACATCCCGATGCCACCAATACCAATAAAGTGAAATGGTTTACCATTTAAATTTACTTTTGTCACTCTTTTATCTCCTGCCATAAGACAATAATTCTGAAATTAAGGGTCATTTACTCCTCCGTTATTCTCTATGGGGAGTAGTCTAAAATGGATCATCACTCTAAACAATACGGGCTATGATAGCAAGATTTTTTTGAACTTAGGTAAAAACGATAACTGGTAAATAAGTAAATTCGATTTTTAAATTTATATATTTTAGGAAATCAACTTAGAAATCAATAATTTAATTGCCTGAAAGACAAGATTTTAGGATTTTCTTAATTTATTTAATATTAACCAAACTATTCTGCCCCAATTTTTGCGGTTCTAGAGGGTCAAATTGATTATCAGTAGGGTCTTGAAATATGCTTACTTTACGATATGATGAGTCTTATTAAGAATGTTTTAATCTATTAACCTAAATAAAGATAGAGGGTAAGAAATAGTGGTTAGAGTAGCAATTAACGGTTTTGGGCGTATTGGGCGGAACTTTGTCAGATGCTTACTAAGCAGAGAGAACAGCAATTTAGAGTTGGTTGGTATTAACGATACTTCCGATCCAAAAACTAATTCCCACCTGCTAAAGCATGATACTATGCTCGGTATTTTAGATGCAGATATTCAACATGATGCTAATTCTCTAATCGTCAACGGCAAAACGATTAAATGCGTATCTGATCGCAATCCTTTGAACTTGCCTTGGAAAGAATGGGGTATTGATATTGTTATTGAAGCTACTGGTGTATTTCGTGATGCCGAGGGAGCAGGTAAACATCTCCAAGCTGGAGCAAAGAAAGTAGTAATTACTGCTCCTGGTAGTGGTCCTAACATCGGTACTTATGTAATGGGTGTGAACCACCAAACCTACAAGCCTGGTGAATATGACATTGTTAGTAATGCTAGTTGTACCACCAACTGTCTAGCTCCTATTGCTAAAGTTATTCATGAGCAATATGGCATTATCAAAGGTACAATGACCACTACCCATAGCTATACTGGCGATCAACGTATTTTAGATGCTAGCCACCGCGATCTTAGAAGAGCAAGAGCAGCAGCAGAAAACATTGTACCTACTTCGACTGGCGCAGCTAAAGCAGTAGCTCTAGTATTACCCGAACTAAAAGGTAAACTAAACGGTATTGCTTTGCGTGTACCTACTCCTAACGTATCTGTAGTAGATTTAGTTGCTCAAGTTGAGAAGAAAACGATCGCTGAAGAAGTTAACGAAGCCTTGAAGAGAGCTTCTGAAAATGAGCTTCAAGGTATTTTAGGTTATACAGAGCTACCACTAGTATCTTCTGATTTTCGAGGTACTGATGTATCCTCTACGGTTGATGGGCTATTAACTATGGTCATGGATGGTGACATGGTGAAAATTATTGCTTGGTATGATAACGAGTGGGGTTATTCTCAACGTGTTGTTGATTTAGCTGAGTTAGTTGCTAGCGGTATGTAAGCTCAAAATTTACGCCTGATGTGAATTAGTTTAGTTCAGATTTATTGATTTTGAGCTTCAGAGCTATCAGCTATTAGCTTTTTTTAATTCACAATTAGATGTAATTTAACTAATAGTATTTAATGTCGCTTGACATACCTCGCTAATACATATAGTTAGGCGAGGTTTTTTTTGCTTAAAATTATTTCACATTTATCTATGCAGTCACCAGCTATTGAAAATCCCAGCCAACAGCAACTTACTTGTCCTGATTTACCTCTAGCAGTATATCGAGAAGTAACGGCTCACCTGCGACAGGTAGAAGGGGTTGATGCCAGTTTAATTCTTCGTTCTCTCAACCATGATCCAGCCGAAAAATTTGACTACTATCAAAGTCAAGTAACAGCTTTGCGGATTAATTACTCTGAAAACATAGATAAGCTAGCCAGACAACAAGTAAAAGAAATTTTAGATTATTATGCTCAACGTTATCGTCCTTGGCAAGTCTATTGGAACTAAGCTGTTGAGCTTTTAATTTGTTATTTTGGAAAAGTAGAGAAGTAGTGGAGGAGAGGAGTAGAGGAGAGGGTTTACTGATTGGATTTCTAAAAGAATAATACACAGTTTAAATGCATCACAGCTTAGATATATTAGGGATTAGTAATTTTTGTCCATCCGACTAGTTGAGGATCGAAATGATTATCAAAACAAGTATATTGGTCATAATACACTTCATAGGGGTAATCTAAGGGTAGCTTGGCGTTGGTTAGATCAGCCCCAGCAAAAGAAGCTTGAGCTAAGTAAGCTGATTGAAAATTTACCTCATGTAAAATAGCAGATTTTAAGTTAGCTTTTTCTAGATGAGCTTCTTGAAGATTAGCCTGGGTTAAACAAGAATTAGCAAGATTTACTTCCGTTAAAATTGCTTTGCAGAGATTTGCTTTGCTTAAGTCAGCTTTTCTGAAATTAGAGCCATCTAGATTAACCGCTTTTAGAGTAACATTCATTAAAGGTGCTTTGCTGAAATTAGTTTTTTGAAAGTCTCTTTCTCCTTCTGTATATCTTTTAAGAATTTCGTAAGGCTTGCAGACAGAAATAGATTTGGGATTATAAATATTAAATAAATGAGCGAGGAAAAAATCAACAGTTGCTGGTTTTAGATAGCCTTGCTCTACTGCTAAACGATGAAAACGAACTTTTTTGTGTTTTAGTTTTTGTAATCTGGCGATCGCATCTACTTGCTCTTTTTTTAGTAAACCAGCTTCCTGAAAATAGTAGGCTAGAGACTGTTTATCTGCTGCTGCAATTAATTCACACCATTTTTCTCCAAAAAAATCTACTGTTTTTTGTTCAATCCAACCATGTAAAACTAGAATTTCACCAATTCTTAATCCAGTATGTTTTTGTTCCTGTAAAGCTAATTCAATTTGACTAATAGGTACTAATCCTGCCTCAATTAAAATTTCTCCTAGTGGCTTTTGAGCCGAATCAAGAGAATCATTATTATTTGATGAAGAAGAATATTGCATTGATTTAGATCTAGAAACAACAATTATTACCAGTTCATTTCATTATTCTGTTATAACCCTTGTAATTAAATATCGAAAATATTGAATTGAGCTAAAAGTAGTACAATAATATTAAAATATTTAATTCTTTCTCAAGATGGCAAAAACCTCAGCAGTTTCACATTTTGTGGCAGTTAGCGATCTCTCGAAGCCAGTAACAGAACAGGAAGGCATTTTAATCGAAGTACCTGGAACAACAGGAGACACGCCAAAAAATCGAGCTAAAGCTTTAGATATAGTGCAGGAAATGTGGGAAAAAGAAGAGATTGATGTCAATCGTTTTCCCGATGGTCTAACCCAAGATCATATTTTTTATGTACCTTTAGATAGTCCTCAAGTAAAATCTACCAAGAACGTGTCAGATAGTCAGGAATTATTGCCCATTGTTCAGGGAGCGCAAGAAATTATTAATTTGACCAAGTTGCAACTGGAAGTTCAGGAAGCATCAGAACAAGCTGCTCAATACGTACCAATTATCCAAGTTATTTTAGAGCGATCGCGTCCTTTAACTTCTGAAGAAAAAGACCTAGCCAAAGACAAGAAATATGGCAAAACTATTGAGAAGTTAGGAGAGATAGTAGCAGCACAAGAAGAGTATCAGCAAACTTGTTCGGGTCATGGTAATTTAATCTTGAATGCGATCGCCTGGCAGCTTAATCAAGGTATTGAACCTCAAGAAAAGAAAAAGAACAATAATTAATTTAATTTAAATATTGTTAATTAATATTATCTTTTGTGGTTTGCAAACGCTGAAGTAACTGATTCAATCTGGCACTGTCTAAAGTTACAGTGATTTCTAATTGTTGAGCTTCGTCTCGGAGTAAGATTACCCCTTGGTTATCTCTAACTGTTGCTGCTACCTGGGGGTTGAGGAGATTAAACTTCTCATAAACAATTTCAGGCAGACTAATTTTAATTACCACCTGAGATTGAGATTGAGGGATGACGTATAGCTGTTGTCGAGTTAAATCTAATTGCAGCTTACTAGGAGTAATATTCCGCTCATCTGTGGTTTTTTGATTGCGCCAATAAATAGTAATTCCCCTTAGCTGAGGTGTCTGTAAAACCAATTTCTCGTCAAACTTTTGCGGTTGCCAATCAATTCCCTGTAAATCGCCATTGGCAGGGATTAATCGCTGTTGCCAAGCAACCTCTTTAGCGTTTAAATCAGACCACCATTGAGCGATCGCCTTGAGGTTATCAGCATTACTAGGATCACTACTATTGGGTTGCCAAACTAAATTATTATTCATAGTAAAACTCCTTATCCTAACAAGAGAAGCAAAAGAATGTTCTAAAATAGTAAATCGTACAAAACACTAATAAAAGCAATATTTTTAATATGTCAGTATTGGCAGCAATTTCAGTCGTACTTCTATTAATCGTAGTTCACGAATTCGGTCATTTCGCAGCCGCGAGACTCCAAAAAATTCGAGTTAATCGTTTCTCGATCGGATTTGGGCCTACTCTTTTAAAATATCAAGGTTCAGAAACAGAATATGCAATTCGAGCTTTTCCTTTGGGGGGTTATGTTGGTTTTCCCGACGACGATCCCGACAGTACTATCTCTCCAGATGACCCAAATTTGTTGCGTAACAGACCAGTTTTAGACCGCGCTATTGTAATTAGTGCGGGAGTAATTGCTAATCTGATTTTTGCTTATTTTCTTCTTGTTGGTCAAGCCACAACCATTGGGTTTCAAGATATTAACTACAAACCAGGAGTAATAGTGCCTCAGCTATTAAGTGAAGCTGAATCTGCTGCTGCCAAAGCAGGGGTAAAACCTGGAGATATTATCTTAAAAATAGATAACTTGGAATTAGGCGATTCTGCTAATGCTCTAGAAAATTTAAGAACTACTATCCAAAAGTCGCCCAACAAATCTTTACACTTAACTATCAAACGCGACGCAGAAAGGATCGTTTTGGATGTCAAACCAGATGTCGGTCAAGATGGGAAAGGTAAAATCGGTGTCATGCTAGCACCCAATGGGAATATTGTACGTCATCGTGCCAGCAACGTTATTGAAGCTTTAACTACTGGTGCTAAGGAGTTTCAAAGAATTGTCCAGCTAACCTTACAAGGATTTTGGAAGTTAATTAGTAATTTTCAGGAAAATGCCCAACAGGTAGCAGGGCCTGTGGCAATTGTAGCAGTAGGTGCTGAACTTGCTCGTAATGATTTAAATAACCTGTTTCAATTTGGAGCATTAATTAGTATTAATTTAGCAGTTATCAATATTCTGCCCTTACCTGCCCTAGATGGTGGTCAATTGGCATTTTTAACAGTTGAAGGCGTAACAGGTAAACCTTTACCCAGCAAGCTACAAGATGGCATTATGCAGACTGGTTTAGTATTGTTACTCAGCTTAGGAGTCTTCATTATTGTCCGCGACACAACTAATTTGGCGTTTTTTCAAAATTTATTTCAGTAGTTAAATGCCCAAGTCCAAAAGTGCTGCCAAATCTGGGAAACCCAAAGTAACTAAAAAACCAAACAAATCTCCCAGCCAGGCACTCAAACAGCGATCGCTGGATATTTTTACTCTCTTAACCGCTCTCTATCCTGATGCTACTTGTAGCCTTGATTACGAGACTCCTGTACAACTTTTAGTCGCAACCATTCTCTCTGCCCAATGTACTGATGAACGGGTAAATAAAGTAACTCCTGCCTTATTTACCCAATTTCCTGATGCCCCAGGGTTAGCAGGATGCGATCGCGAGTTATTAGAAACGTTGATTCGTTCTACAGGTTTTTATCGCAGTAAAGCCAAAAACATCCAAGGTGCTTGTCAAATGATCGTCACTGACTTTGATGGTCAAGTCCCCAGCCAAATGGCACAGCTATTAAAACTCCCTGGAGTAGCACGTAAAACCGCTAATGTCGTCTCTGCTCATGCTTTTGGCAATATTCAAGGAGTAACAGTAGATACCCACGTCAAACGTCTTAGCAACCGTTGGAGACTAACTAAATCTGACAACCCAATTCAGATTGAAAAAGATCTTATGGCTTTATTGCCCCAGTCCGAATGGGAAAATTACTCAATTCGTACCATTTATCACGGTAGAGCAGTTTGTAAAGCTCGTAAACCCTTATGCGAAATTTGCCAGATAGCTCATCTTTGTCCGTCAGCCAAAGAATATTTGAATTGAAAACGTTGTTAGTGGCGATCGCATAGAGCCCAAATTTTTTTTTTATCCCTCAATAGTTAGATGTCGTAGCTTTTTGATCAATACAACTTATTAATAGGGAAAGCAGTCTAGCATACTCCTCATAATTACCCATTTTGAGAAAATAATCATTTTAGAGAAAGAAAATGAAATATAGACAACTTGGCAATAGCGATCTCAATGTTTCTGAAATAATTTTAGGTTCTTGGTTAACTTACAGTGGCGGAGTCGAACGGCAAAAAGCCGAAGCTTGTGTTAACAAAGCTTTTGAGGTTGGCATTAATTGTATCGACACTGCTAATGTCTACGGACGTGGGGCAGCAGAATCTCTATTGGGAGAAATTTTACAAGGACGCGATCGCAGTTCTTATATTTTGGCAACCAAAGTTTTTTTTCCTATGTCGCCGAGTGATCAAGGATTATCGGCTACTCAAATTCATAAACAAATTGATGCTTCCTTAGAACGTCTTCGCACTGATTACGTCGATCTTTATCAATGTCATCGTTATGACGTAGAGACGCCCCTAGAAGAAACGATGGAAGCGTTAACCGAAGTAGTAAAGCAAGGAAAAGCTCGTTATATTGGCTTTAGCGAATGGAGTCCTGCCCAGATTCAAGCAGCGTTAGATATTCCCAATGTAGAAAGGTTTGTATCCAGCCAACCTCAATACTCAATGCTGTGGCGTAAACCAGAAGCAGAAGTATTTCCTCTATGTGCTGCTAATGGCATCGGTCAGATTGTTTGGTCGCCTTTAGCTCAAGGGGTTCTCACAGGTAAATACCAACCAGGACAAGCACCACCACAAGATTCTCGGGCAGCAAACGACAAGATGAATAGTTTTATGGGAAATCTATATAGCGATCGCGTCCTCAGTGCCGTACAAAATCTTAAACCGATCGCCCAAAAATTAAATATTTCAATGGCTCAACTAGCTTTAGCCTGGGTGTTGCGAGATAAAAGAGTCACATCAGCTATTATTGGTGCTAGTCGCCCCGAACAGGTAGAAGATAATGCCGTAGCATCAGAAGTGAGCTTGAGCGAAGATATATTGAATGAGATCGATAATATCAACTTGGTAAGTTAAGAGAACCAAACTAACGTATTTGTGTAAGGCTGTACTGCATAAAAAAATAAATAATATCGTAACTAGGAATTGTCAGCAAAACACACACTTAACTTCCTAACTTATTATTATGAATAATAATTATAGTTTTGCCATAATTACCCCTAGTTACGCTCCTGATTTTCTCCGTTGTCAATTACTTTGTGAAACCATAGACAAATATAGTTTATCTCCTGTAAAACATTATATTATTGTTGATCAAAAAGATTGGAAACTATTTCAAACTCTCCAGAAGCCAAATCGCGAAATTATCACTGTCGAATCAATTTTACCTTGGTGGATTAAAAAAGTAACTTTATTTAAAAATGGTTGGATTAGCCTTAAATCTTTACCTTTGCGTAATTGGATTATTCAACAAATAGTCAAGCTATCTATTGCCAAACATATTACCGAAGATGTCCTAATTTTTGTCGATTCTGATGTCGCTTTTGTGCGTCCTTTTGATGTTCAAAATTTTGTTCAAAATAATCAAGTTCGACTATACAGTCAACCCAAGGTAGTTACCCCAGAAATACAACCTCTAGCAATAGCAAAATGGTCTGAAGTTAGTAATAAACTTTTAGGGCTACCCCCTGTTAGTTATCCTACAGCCAACTATGTTGGTAATTTTATTACTTGGAAACGAGAAAATGTTTTATTACTACACCAATACTTAGAGAAAATTCATGGCAAAAATTGGGTTGAAGTAGTCGCTAATTCTTGGCATTTATCCGAGTATGTACTTTATGGTACTTTTGTCGAATTAATTCTCAAGGAAGAGTCACAACACTATTACGATCCTCACATGGTTTCTCATGACTATTGGCAGACAACTCCTATGTCTGATCTGGAGATAAAAAACTTCTTTCTCAATCTACCAGATGAACATTTTGCGGTTATGATTTCAGCTAAATCTGGAACACCAGTACATAGTTATAGTTCCTATATTTTACCCAACCAACCAACTAAGACTAGAAGTAATTTATTCACATTTCCAACTCAATGGGAAATACAACAGAGCTTTTAAATTTAAACTTATCTTACTAAGGCGATCGCCTGTTATTATTGATAGCAATATACTTTAATCTTGATATTTTGACTATTTAAAAACTATGCCCAAGATTGGTTTGAGAGATGCTGTTAAAAGTGTTCGAGATTACATTGTTGAATTTAATGACATTTTACACAATAATCTTGAAGACTCAATGATTGAAGAGACTGAGTTGTCGGAAGATGGCAAATTTTGGTTAATTACTGTCGGCTTTAATCGTCAAATTGATCCAAGAGAAAAAGAAACGCTTTTACCTGGATTAAGAGGAATGATTCCTAAAGAACAACTCGCTACTATTAGAAGAGATTACAAAATTTTCAAGGTTGATTCATCAACTGGTGAGGTTGTATCGATGAAAATCTATAAACTGTAATGGATGATGTTTCAGCTTTACTCACTAAATATTATCAAAAAGGTATTGTAATCGATACAAACATTTTACTTTTATATTTAGTTGGGATAGTAAATCGTGAGAGAATTCCCAGATTTAAGAGAACTGCACAATTTATTCCAGAAGATTATGATCTACTTTTACAGTTAATTAATAGCTTTCAAAAAGTTGTTACAACTCCTAATATCCTAACGGAAGTTAATAGCTTGGCTAATCAATTAGGAGAACCTGAGCGATCACAATGTTTAAAGATCTTTACATTACTAACTTCTCAAATTAGAGAAGAATATCTTGAGAGTAGTATAGTAGCTAATGACGATATTTTTTCTAGATTTGGTCTAACTGATTGTGGAATTATGTATCTTGCTAAAGATAAATATCTTGTTTTAACTGATGACTTGAAGCTATCTCTTTATTTAAAAGCGCAAGGGATTGATACGATTAATTTTAATAATTTACGAACTTTATAGAATAATTAAAAGAGTTTAAAAAAATTGAAAGGTAGTCAAAAATTAATTTAATTAAGATTGGGTCATTAATTTACTAAACCCAATCTTAAAAGTTGTTTTAAACTATTTCAGCTTGTATAGATTCATCACTAGACTTGCTTTGAGTTAAAGAAATAACTTTATCTTTTAGAAATTGAGATACTGAGTAAATTTCATCCAAGTTAGAAATTTTTGTCTTTGCTTCTTTTCCTTGTGCATCAAGAACAGCAATAGATTTTTTAGTAGAATTTATGTAAAGTCGGCAAATAGTTTTTGTGACCTTACCATCTAAATTAATTCCAAAGTAACTAATAGTATCTTTATATTTAATTCTTTTAATATCTACGCTGTCTCGCAGAATTGATTTAACAATATAAAAAGCTTCTAGTTCTTCTTGTGTGGTTTCAATCCCATTTGGAGACTCATCTGTTTCTTTTGTTGTTGGAGAATCATCTGATGGTGGTAATTCTGTTGCTCTTGGAGGACGATCAATAGCAGATTTTAATGTGTCAGTAATTCTCTCATTAACAAAATCTTTAAGTGAACGTTTAGTGATTTCTGTAAATTTATCTACTACTGATGCCCTCATTGTTCCAGAATATACTTTACTAGCAAAAAATTTGACAAAATCAGAAGAAGGTTCAGATAATTGTTCTGCCATGATGCGTTTAATCTCTTTAGTATAGAGAAGATTTTGAGCTACATCAGATAGTTCACTAAGATCAAAAGTTGACTTGGAAAAGCGTTTAAGTTCATTAACATCTGAATCACTAAAATTCAGCATATTAAACTCAAAAAACGGTTTATCGTCCATGACATTGCTTTTATCAATATCAGTATAAAAACGATAAATAATTCCATTGGTCAAAATAGAAAATTTAGCTTCTGTGACATGAAAGTATCTGTGTAATTGTGAGTTATGTTTTGGATGTTCCAGATTTTCATTACACGATTTACACTCCATTAAAATGATAGGCTGATCATCTTTAATAATGGCATAATCAACTTTTTCGCCTTTCACTCCTGGTACATCTGCTGTAAATTCAGGTGCAACTTCCATTGGGTTAAAAACGTTATATCCTAAAGCCTGAATAAAAGGCATAATAAATGCAGTTTTAGTAGCTTGCTCATTTTGAATTTGAGCTTTAAGTTTTTCGATTTGCTGCGAAATTGTCTTAATTTGATCTATAAAATCCATAACCAATAACTTAAAAGTTTATAATTTTATAGTTCCCAAAAATAAAAGTTAAATTAACTATTCAGTTAATGTGATTTGGCACAGTAAACTGAAGCGATCGCGCACCATAATATGATGAGATTAAGTTAAAGGCGATCGCGTCTCCTGAATCCCAACAACTAAAAAATAAAATTATCAATCAAATTCTTAATATTTCGGCTATAAACCATATCGCTATAATCATCAAATTCTGCTTGTGACCAATTATGATTTTCCATAGTTGCTGTTTGAATTATCTTCATAAAAGGGCGACGCAGTTGTTCGTATTTATCAATTTGATCGCTAATTATTTCTAAATTATCTAAAGCATTATTATTAATAATATTGGCGATGCGCTCCGCGCTGGCGTAGCCAATCGCAGTACCAATTATGGCAGCATCTTCTAAACCTCTACTTCTGTCTCTGCTTTGTCTCCACCGAATACAAACCCAGTAGCTAGAGAATCATCTAGGGATTTACGCTGTCTTTTAGTCATGGCAGTTGTTTGAGCATTTCAGTAAACAATTTTTCATATTCCGATGCCGACTCAGAGGCAGGTTTTCCTGGCAAATCCCAGACTGTAGCCGATTGTCCCGAAGTGTCGGCGATCGCCTGTTTTTGATGAATCACCGTATCAAGTAAAATCGCCTCTGGATTCTTCCCTAGTAGTGCGATCTGCGATCGCCTCATCCTTTAATTTCGTTCCTTTAACCGCCCGAGAAAGAAACATTACAGCTTTAGGTAAGCCACCTCTAACCGATTGAGCCTGCTTAACAAGTCGCATGGCATCAGAAGCCGAACGCAGATCCACGCCTGTAGACTGTACGGGAATAAAAGCTAAATCTGACCGAAAATAATATTAACACAATAAGCTGTTAATCATTTAATTTACTTGTTATGACTGACTGGGAGACTGAGTGACTTGGAGACTGGGAGTCCTAAAGGATTAGCTCCGCTTCGCTCCGCGTCAGAGTTTAAGAGTTTTTTCCTTATAAGAATAATATGCAGTTTGAATGCGTAACAGCTTACTTAAATAATTGTTTAAAAGCTGATCCCCTTCTAAAAACGAGTGCCTAGTGCCTAGTACCTATGAACGACTGGAAATTTCCATTTTAAATATCAGCCACCTGAAAATCTATATTTGGGTATTGCTGCGATTCGCTGCTTAGCAATTGCAATTGAATTGGAAGATAAATTGATCGCCATAACGTGATCAGCACGTTTAGCCAAAAGACGAGCAAATTCACCAGTACCACAACCAAGTTCAAGAACACAAGATCAAGAATATTTTTGGATTAAGATGGTAATTGCCTCAACAGAAAATTATGATAATGATTATTATAATTCCATCTTCTGTTTTTACTGAGGCAAGACGATCAAAATCAGAGCGACTTTTTTGAGTTAGTATTTCGCGATCTTCATGCATATTTAATCATAATTTTAAGTAAAATTATTATGAATTATTATCAAAATCTATGGTTAAAAACACGACGCAGATTCGCTCAATATCTTACAGGAAGTATCCAGAATCCTCTTTGGTTATTGATGTTTAGTGTGACTCGTATTCACGTTCTGCGTTCTCTAGGTATTTTTATCTCTAAACGTCCTCAATCTCAATCCAATAGGGCAATCAAGAATTCAGTCTTTAAAAATTTAGATGCCAATAACATTGTTCAAAGTTTGCAAACCGATGGTTTACATTTAAATATCAATTTGCCTGAAAAGATTTTAAAAGAAGTTTTAACTTTTGCTTACTCAACAAAATATTCAGGTAACGCCAACATTCGATACAGTTTTTATCTTTCCGAAAAAGACCAAGCAGAAGGACAATATCAACAAACCTTTTTGAGCGCCCATCATCTCAATCCTGCTCAACATTGTCAGACGATCGCTAATCTAGAACAAGATCCCCTTTTGTGGAAAGTCGCTTCTCAATATTTAGAAACAGATCCAATTTTGATCGGTAGTCGAATTTGGTGGACTTTTGCTACTAGACAAGAATTAAGTGAGTCGGTAAAAGGATACTTTAAATTTCATTACGATCTTGAAGATTACCGATTTATTAAGTTTATGTTCTATTTAACCCATGTAGATCTAAGCAGCACGCCTCATGTTTGTGTTAAGGGATCTCATAAACAGAAAAAATTAAAACACCAATTTTCTTTGCTTAGAGAAAGAAGCGACCAAGAGATTATTAACTTCTACGGCAAAGACAAAATTGAAACTATTTGTGGCAAAGCTGGTTTTGGCTTTGTTGAAGATTTTTACTGTTTTCACAAAGCCATGATTCCCAAAACCCAGAATCGACTTATGCTTGAAATCAAATTTGCCATGAATGACTACGGATTGTTTTACGGTTAGTGAGAAAAACGTAAGGTAGACAACACGACTTGACAATAGGGGCTAGTCTACAAGGGTAGACTTTTTACAGTCAAATTCAAGTTTATCACTAAAGTATGAGCAAAATTGTCATTATTGGCTGTGGAGTTGTGGGAGCAGCGATCGCTTATGAACTTAGTCTGATCTCAGGCTTGGATATTACTGTCATTGACAAAAATACTCCTGCTTCTGGCTCAACGGGGGCAGCTTTAGGGGTGTTAATGGGAGTTATTAGTCAGAAGAAAAAAGGTCGTGGATGGCGGTTGCGTCAAACTAGTCTGAAACGTTATGAAACCTTAATTCCTGAACTGGAAGCTAAAACAGGGTTAACAATACCTGTAAATCGTCAGGGAATTTTAAAACTGTTGTTTGCAGGGGATAATCTAGAGCCATGGCAGAAATTACTAGAGTTTCGTCAACAAGCAGGCTGGGACTTAATTCTCGGCGATCGCACCTTCGTTAATCAGCAATGCCCTCATTTGGTTAATGACCAGATTATTGGGGCGGTCTATTCTCCCAGCGATCGTCAAATTGACCCCGTAAAATTAACTGAAGTTTTGGTAGCTGCTGCCACTCTCAATGGAGTTGAGTTTCATTTCGAGACAACAGTAGCCAATTGTTTAACTCAGTCACAGGATGGTAAATTAGCAAGCTGCAATCAATTAGAAACTAGTCAGGGGAAAATAGAAGTTGAGCAATTAATTATCTCCGCAGGTTTGGGTTCAACTCCCTTAACTCAGTCTCTCCAACATACAATTCCCATTGTCCCCGTTTTAGGACAAGCAATTAAATTTAAATTAAACCAACCTTTAGGTAATCCTCACTTTCAACCTGTCATTACAGGCAATGATATTCACATTGTTCCTTTAGGTAACCAAGAATATTGGTTGGGGGCAACAGTAGAATTTCCTATCGAAACAGGAGACAGTATTGCTGATGCTCAACTATTAGAAGAAGTTAGACAAGGGGCAATTAATTTCTGCCCAATTTTAGAAACTGCAACTATCCTCAAAACCTGGTCTGGTAAACGTCCTCGCCCTGAAGGTTTTTCTGCCCCCATTATCGGTCATTTATCAGGATATAGTAACGTCTTACTTGCCACCGCCCACTATCGTAATGGTGTCTTACTTGCCCCTGCCACAGCTTTAGAGATAGTTCAGATGGTTTGTAGCAATCCAAACTCTTGATCGCTTTTGGCTACACTAGATAATGTTTTGTGTCTTCAATTCAATCAAAAAATGCTGTAAATCAGCAACATCGAATTACCCCACTGTTCCTTCTAATTTAAGACTCAACAACTTGTCTGCTTCCGCAGCAAACTCCATCGGTAACTCATTGAGGACATCTTTACAAAAACCACTGACTAGCATAGATACAGCGTCTTCTTCTGAAATACCTCGTTGAGCAAAGTAAAATAACTGTTCTTCGCCGATTTTAGCTGTAGAAGCCTCATGTTCTAGTTTGGCAGTATTGTTATCTACCTGGATATAGGGAAAAGTATTCGCTTCGGCATTGTCGCCAATTAGCATTGAGTCGCACTGGGAGTAGTTACGCGCACCAGTAGCTTTATTACCAATTTTGACTAAACCACGATAGCTACCTTTAGAATTGCCTGCGGAAATACCCTTAGAAATAATAGTACTGCGAGTATTTTTGCCCACATGAATCATTTTTGTACCTGTATCAGCCTGTTGCTTGTTATTAGTCAGGGCGATGGAATAAAATTCGCCTACAGAGTTATCGCCAACTAAAACACAGCTAGGATATTTCCAGGTAATTGCTGAACCTGTTTCTACTTGAGTCCAAGAGATTTTAGAATTGACTCCTTTACATAAACCACGTTTGGTCACAAAGTTATAAATTCCCCCCTTGCCGTTTTCGTCTCCTGCAAACCAGTTTTGGACAGTAGAGTATTTGATATCGGCATTGTCTAAAGCAACTAATTCTACCACCGCAGCGTGAAGTTGATTAGTATCAAACATCGGTGCAGTACAACCTTCGAGGTAACTAACCGATGCCCCTTCTTCTGCCACAATTAAAGTACGCTCAAATTGTCCAGTATCGCCATCGTTAATACGGAAATAAGTGGATAACTCCATAGGACAGGTTACGCCTTTGGGAATAAAGACAAACGAACCATCGCTAAATACAGCAGAATTTAAGGCAGCAAAATAATTATCAGCGACAGGGACAACAGTACCTAAATATTTTTGGACTAGTTGGGGATGTTCCTGTAAAGCCTCGGAGATTGAGCAAAAGATTACGCCATCTTCGGCTAACTTTTCTTTAAAAGTAGTACCAATTGAAACGCTATCAAAAATAGCATCTACCGCGACATTACTCAATCTTTTTTGTTCGGAAAGAGGAATACCCAACTTATCAAAAGTTTCTAACAAAGCTGGATCAACATCATCAAGACTACCCAGCTTCTCCTGCTTTTTCTTGGGCGCAGAATAGTAAACAATATCTTGATAATTAATAGGAGGATATTCTACATGAGACCAATCAGGTTCACTCATCTTTAGCCACTGACGATAGGCTTTCAAGCGAAACTCTAGCATAAACTCTGGTTCGTTTTTCTTTGCTGAAATTAAGCGGATCACATCTTCGCTCAAACCACGCGGAATTGCATCAGTCTCAATATCGGTAACAAAACCGTACTTGTAAGGTTGATTGACTAAAGTTTTGACGTTGGCACTCATAGTAGAAAATTAAATAAACTGTACTTGTTAATGTGTTTGAATTTTAGGAAGCAGTAACCAAAATGTTGATTAATGCTTTTGTAAAATTAACTTAAGGGACTAGGTTGACGAAAATTTTGTCTCAGTTTAACAATAAATTTGTTGTTTAAGTCTATTGTAGGTTACATTAGCAACAAAGACGTTGTTTAAGTGAAAAAATTTTTTTTGATCTTTTTATTTCTCTATTAAAATTTAAAATATAGCTATCAAGACGATGACGACCACTGGTTTAACGTCTACAAAACAGAATATACTGCAATACCTACTCAAACAAGGTCAAGCAACAGCACAACAGCTAGCCCAGGATCTCAAAATTACTACACAAGCAATTCGTCGACATCTCAACGAATTAGAGGCAGATGGCTTAATTGCCTATCAATCAGTGCAGCAAGGGATGGGTAGACCACAACATTTGTACTATTTGACTCATCAAGGGCGAGGTCGCCTGAGTCCTCAGCAGTATAGTGAATTTGCCGTTTCTTTTTTGGATACTTTGGCAGAAACTGCAGGGGAAGAACAAGTTAGTAAGGTTTTAGAGAAACAGTGGCAACGTAAAGCAGCCGAATATCGCGATCGCTTGGGCAATGGCAGTCTCAAACAACGTATTTCTAGATTAGTCCAACTGAGGCAAGAGGAGGGCTATATGGCAGAATTACACCCAGTATCTCCCCAGCATAACCATAAATTTATTTTAGTTGAACATAACTGTGCGATCTCCAATGTTGCTGAATCTTATCCCAGTATTTGTGGACATGAATTAGAAATGTTTGCTGCGGTTTTACCAGATTGTCTTGTAGAACGAACCCACTGGATCAATAATGGTGAGCATCTTTGCGGCTATTCAATCCAAAAAATACAGCCTTAAATTTTTAGACTATGTAAAGCGATCGCAATAGTAATCTTTTACTTGTTACTTCTAAAATTCTATGAAGTATATTAAAGCGATCGGTTATTTTACTTTCCCTCTCTAAGATAATGTAATAAAGTAAAAGTACTCTTAAAAAACAATCAGCATTTAATTTCTCTACTGAGAAAGTTTTGAACAATCGCATATTAGCAAAATGAAGAAAAAATCAGAACATTTACCAATAATTATTGGTGTGACTATGCTTTTCGTAGTTTTCCTAACATCTGGAGGGCTAATTCTTTCTTTTGTTAGTAGTGATACTGTTCAACAGCATTCAGAAGATTCTCAAGATTCTGAAAATCTGAACCAAGAAAATAATCAATCAGAAGAAGACGAAGCAGAAGCAGATACTACGGCTACACCTCCTCCTGAAGAAAACCAAGGAGGCGGTATGACAGGAATAGATACAAATTCGCCAACACAGATTCCTACTGGTAGCACTGGTACAACAGGTACGAATTCTCAAACAAATATTCCTACTGGTACTAGTTCTAGTACGTCTAGTACAGTTAACTCTTCTGAATATACCAGCGAATCATCGAGTTTGTCTGAGCAGAGTTATGGGATGAGTAATCTAGGTTCTAGTGTGGAACGTAACCGCTTAATTCAAGAAAATATCAGTAGAGGAATTTCTGATAGTAGTAGTTCTAATTCCAGCATACCTGATTATAGTAGTCCCAGTTCCAGCAATAATTTTAATCAAACCAGTAATCAAAGTTTAATTGAGCCATCAGATAATAATAGTTTACTAGATAGTTCTAATGATAGTTTAGAAACTCTTGATGATAGTGAAGAAACAACTACAGGAATTAGTTCCACTACTACTACTACCACCACATCTCCTTTGGATCAATAGCCATAAAGCTATTAAACATTTAACATTTATCATTTATCAACAATGTTTAATGTTTAATTGACATTTTATTTGTGTAGTTATCCTGCTTAATTGATAAAACTTCTAAAATATTTAATTAAATTGTAGTAGGTTTGAGGCACTGTGATCGAGCTATGGAAGAAATACTAGAATTGAAAGATTGTTTACTCAATCAACAATATGATCGCGCCTTTGCCATTGTAGAAGATCTTGAAGCGATGGGAAGACAGGATAAAATTAATAACTTGGAGTCGTTTCTGGTAATTTTATTGATTCATTTGATTAAGATCCAAGTAGAAAAAAGAGTGACAAGAAGCTGGAAGAATTCTATTAGTAATAGTTTATTAGCAATTCAAAAACGCAATAAATTAGGTAAAAAGTCTCATTATATTAAACTAGATGAATGGGATGAGCATATTTTGAATTGTCAGTTAGAAGCAATTTTGGGTGCAGCTAAAGAAGTATTTGAAGGTATGGATTATCAGGATTTGGAAAAGTTAGTTGATTTTGAGCAGTTGATTATAGTTGGTAATGAGTTACTTGCTTTGATTTATAGTAAAACTGCCAGAGAAATTGTTGAAGTAATTGATTCTAGATTTCCAATTAAGTTTTGATTTCGCGCCAAGACAAGGATACGCATTTTGGGATTTCCTCAAAATCATGAGATGTCCACACAAAAGCGCAGAGATAGTTATTGCTTGGTGTTAAGCTGTTAATCATTTAATTTACTTGTTATGACTGACTGGGAGACTGAGTGACTTGGAGACTGGGGGAGAGTTTAAGAGTTTTTTCTTTATACGAATAATATGCAGTTTGAATGCGTAACAGCTTAAGAGTGATCTTTAAGCTACTCAAAGCTTAGTTGGTTTTTATACAGTTATTTGGGCAATCTATAATTAGACTTGCTAGAAGAAATATTATGAGATTGTTGGCTAGATTAATTGGTTTAGGTTTATTATTATTGGGAATTTATTTTTTAGGACAAAATATTTATTTTACTAATAATGTTTATCCCTATTGGTGGCGTGGTGTTGCAGCAGATACATCGATTTTGTTTTTAACCGCAGGAGTATTGATGTTTTTCATTTTACCTCGTGGTAATAAGAGTCTAGCAGTAGTAGCGATCGCTCTTGGAATTATTGCGGTTTTTTTTAGTAGTAAAGCTATCCTTCAGCCTACTAGTACATTTGGGCGTAAGTAAACCGACTATTATTGTGAGATACTAACTAA
>CAYMWC010000057.1:0-26154 GCA_964393695.1 uncultured Pleurocapsa sp. | reverse complement strand
TTTGCAACAAGCTATGTGTCAATTGTATTTACTCAAAAGTGCGTAACATCAGTTAATTAATTAAATTCCTCATCACTCATCTTTTTTAACTAATCAGTAATCATTAAGTTAGTCCTTGACACTCCCCACCTTAGCTCCTTACGTCGCTAGAAGGTGGGGATTCTTGATTCATCCCAAGATAGCTAGATGGGTCTATAAATTCGGAAGCGACGATCATTGAACCTATGCCTTCGTCGGTCAAAATTTCTAGTAACAAAGAGTGAGGTAGACAAACATCGAGAATATAGGCAGCACGAACTCCTTGGGCAAGCGATCGTACTACATTTGGAGGCTATTGTTTAGATGCTGGTATTTTCATCAAGATTTAGTATGATTAATACTTTCAGATGCTTTTCTTCGTGCAACACCTCTGGTAGATTAATCCTAGTCCCAAAATTTAAATTTATCTTTAGACTTGGGTAATTTTTATTAATTTATTTAACAAGCAACTAGGAGGATAGTAACAGTGGCGAAAAAGACTGTCGCGAGTTTAACCGAAGCGGATATCTCTGGCAAAAGAGTTTTAGTAAGAGCCGATTTTAATGTTCCCTTAGATGATAATGGCAACATCACCGATGATACTCGCATCAAAGCTGCTTTACCCACCATCAACGATTTGACTGGCAAAGGCGGTAAAGTAATTTTATGTAGTCACATGGGACGTCCTAAAGGCGAAGTAAAAGAAGGGTTACGTTTAACTCCTGTTGCTAAAAGACTTTCGGAATTATTAGGACAAGAAGTAATCAAGTGTGATGACTGCATTGGTGATGGGGTGGCTGCTACTGTTAATTCCATGAGCAACGGTCAAGTTATCTTATTAGAAAATTTACGTTTTCATAATGAAGAAGAAGCAAACGACCCTGAATTTGCCAAACAATTAGCTGCTAATGCTGATTTATATGTTAACGACGCATTTGGTACTGCTCACCGCGCTCATGCTTCGACTGAAGGGGTAACTCACTATCTAAGTCCCAGTGTTGCTGGGTACTTAATCGAAAAAGAATTAGATTATCTTCAAGATGCGGTTGATAACCCCAAACGTCCTCTGGCAGCGATTATTGGTGGTTCAAAAGTTTCCAGTAAAATTGGTGTAATCGAAACTTTATTAGATAAGTGTGACAAGCTACTGATTGGTGGTGGTATGATCTTCACTTTTTATAAAGCTCGTGGTTTGAGTGTTGGTAAGTCTTTAGTTGAAGAAGACAAGCTAGAATTAGCTAAATCTTTAGAGGCTAAAGCCAAAGAACAAGGAGTTCAACTGCTTTTACCCACTGATGTAGTAGTAGCTGATAACTTTGCTCCTGATGCTAACTCCCAAACTGTAAGCATTGAAAATATTCCTGATGGCTGGATGGGATTAGATATTGGCCCTGATTCAATCAAAGTATTCCAAGATGCTCTCGCAGACTGTAATGCTGTCATTTGGAATGGCCCAATGGGAGTATTTGAATTCGATAAATTTGCTACTGGTACAGAAGCGATCGCTCATACTTTAGCAGCTAAATCTGATGCTGTCACGATTATTGGTGGTGGTGATTCTGTAGCAGCAGTAGAAAAAGTAGGTGTGGCTGACAAAATGAGTCATATTTCTACTGGTGGTGGTGCTAGTTTGGAACTATTGGAAGGCAAAACTTTACCTGGTATTGTTGCTCTGAATGATGCTTAATTAAGCTTAGTTTAGGTTCAGACAATTTACGGGTTATGGAAGCTCTAAGCTTTTAGCTATATGCTCTAAGCTTTAGGGCTTATTTTCTTTTTGATTAAATTGAGTAGAAAATTATTTGCGATCGCTATTCTGCTTTTTGTAGAATAATTTTATTTTTAACAACTATTACTTATTGATGTAAGCTGTCGCGTATTTAAACTAGATACTATTAAATTAGAAAATAAACGATCATTAAACAAACACGCTCAAACTATGAACTTAAACTTTAAAGGAACAAGACTTTTAGTTTGCAATTACGAAGCCTGTGTTGAATTTTATCAAAAAACCCTGGGATTTGAATTAATTTACCAAGATAGTCATGGAGAAGAAGCAGATTTAAAACTAGGAGATACTAGATTAAATTTAATTAAAAGACAGTCAATGGCACAAATTGTCGGCTCTTCAGAAAAACTGCCTTCAGAAACTGTTCCAGATAATTTAGCCTTAATTTTTACAACTATAGATCTAGATCAAACTTGCGCTGAGCTTGAACAAAAAAATGTCACTTTTATTACTAAGCCAATATACCGTCCACAATGGGGTATCAAAACTATTTATCTGCGCGATCCTGACCAAAATTTAATTGGTATCTACGAAATGACTGACCATGCCACTATTTAAACGAAATATTTCACAATCAACTTACAAGAAGTTAAGAATATGCCATACATAAATATTCAAATCACCAAGGGCGTTACAAGAGAACAAAAAAGTCAGTTAGTTCAAGAATTTACTGATTCTTTAGTACGAATACTGGAAAAAAAACCAGAACACACCCATATTGTTATTCAAGAAATAGATGAGGAAAATTGGGGATTTTCTGGATTGCTAACTGATGAGTGGAAACAACAGCAAACTCGGTCTCCTTTAAATCATTAAAATCTATTTACTATTTGGTACATTATGACAATTGGGAGTAGTTATAACTGAATTATTAACTACATTAGGGACTTGAGCAGAAAGAATTACCGTTCCTTGTGCGTTTTTATACCAACCACGGGCTGGAGAGGGTAATTTTGAAGTATTATTAATTCCAGATTTTGATGGTTGTTTAACTTCTGCACTAGACGCATCAAAATTAATCAAAGATTCGCTGCTTAAAGTTCCTTGAGGACGTGCTGCTAATCCTCCCCTACCTGTAATCGTTAATTGACTAGAATTAGTTTGATTTGTGGCTGGACAACCTACTGCTACTATTTCTTGTGTTTGACTTGGCTGTTGAGGCACATTTAGTATCTCTAACTCAGTATTGGGTTCTAAAGTTTCAATATTTACTACTCCATCAACCCCTAACTGAGAACTAGCAGTAATCTTGCATTCTGTGCAGATATAATATATCCCTTTGGTATCAATTTGAATATTACCACCTGTACCTTGATTGGCGTTGGCAGTAATTTGACTACTATCCAAAGCTACTAAATTATTAGCATCAATACTAATATTGCCACCATTGCCATCTTCTCCTGCTGTAGCAGTGGTAGTACTGTTAGCCTGTAAAAAAACATTATCCGCTAAAAGTATAATATTACCTCCTACACCAGATTTAGTCGCAGCCGATAAGTTACCTTGATTATCAAGCAAAATTGAATTGGCATTAATTTGGAGTCTTCCCGCATCTCCTAAACCTTCATTGACCACTGAAACTTCTGCGCCATCGGTAATGTTGAAGACTTCAGTGGCAATATTAACGCTGCCTGCATCACCAGTGGGTATAGAAGGTAAGCGAAAAAGTTGTCGGCTAATTTCATCTTCAATATTCACACCAGAACTAATCAGACTAAAGGTATTTGTACCTGGAATTTGTCCACTAATCTCAATTCCCTCAGAAGCTCGAATATTAACATTGCCTGCCGAGCCTGTAGCAGCAGCAGAAGAATCAATTCTACCTCCATCTCTGACGACTAATTTAGCTGTGTCAATAGTTAAATTACCAGCATTTCCTGCTCCCAAACTAGAAGCACCTAAAAGACTGGCTATAGATTGACTGGGTTCTGATCCTATAACCTCAATTATCTCTGTTGCTTTAACATTAACGTCTCCTCCTAAACCAGTTCCAAAAGTTCCTGCTCCTACTCTACTGCCATCAAGAATAGTTAATTTTCCCGTTGATACATCTAAATCTCCTGCATCTCCACTACCGAAGGATGAAGTACTGATAAAACTTAGCATAGTTGGATTAGCTGCCGAAAATCCTTGTACTTGTATATTTTCAGCAGCATTAATTGTAATGTCGCCACCTGTTATATCTGTAAAAGTGTCGGTTGAAATATTAGCTCCGCCCTTAATTAATAACTCTTGGGTTGAAATATCAATCCCTCCTCCTTGGGTATCTACCGAGTTTTGAGCAGATTGTGGGCTGGAATTATTATCAAAGCTTAAGTTTTCAGGAAAGCTACCTCCATTACCTGAAAATGCATCTAATCTACTACCTATTTCTGAAGTAATACCACCATCATTATTAAGAAATATAGAATCAGCATTAATTCTTATACTTCCAGAATTACCTAATCCATCGTTGCGAGTAGTTATTAGACCTCCATCAGTGATATTTAATTGTGAAGTATTAATTGTTACATTTCCAGAGTTACCACTTGGTATGGGGGGCAATTTTAATAACGCTTGTAAAGCTGGATCGAGAATGTTAGCAGAAGAGATAATTAAACTAGGATTAATCGAGCCTGGTACAGTGCCACTTACTTCTATTGATTCTGTGGCATTAATAGTCACACTGCCAGCATTACCAGTTGCTGTAGTTGAAGCATCAATTCTGCCACCATCACGAACTGTTAATCGTTGAGTATCAACAGTCACGTCTCCAGCATCGCCAGCACTTCCAGTTCCAGCTGTTATTTGACTTGGTGTAAATAGCCCTGGTGTTACCCCAATTAATTCAACAGACTCACTGGCATTAATCTTTACTTGACCTCCAGTTCCCGTATTGCTTGCACCACCAGTGACTGAAGCTATATTTCCACCATTCAGGGCAGTCAAATGCTTGGTGGCTATGTTGATATCTCCCGCCTTTCCCGAACCAAATGTTTGAGCTGTGATAATACTAAAGCGGTTAGGATTAACAACTGAAAAACCAATTATTTCTAATGATTCTGAAGCATTAACCTTTATGTCACCTGCTTTTGCATCACCAAAAGTGTCCGTTAAAATTGCTCCTCCATCTTCAATTACTAATTTCGGAGTTGAAATTACCAGTTCTCCCCCCTCACTACTACCTAATGCTTCGGTAAATAGACCACTAGAAAATTCTCCATTTGTAGTAGCTCCCTTTACCCTTAGAGACTCGGAAGCATTGACAATTAAATTTCCTGATCCTTGACTACTTTGGTTTTGAATTAAAATAGTTGAACCATTTTCGATTAGTACTTCTTTTCCTTGTATTTGTATAGAACCGCCTTTAGTGCCACTAGCATCTGCTAATGCTTTTCGAGACATATTAATATTTTGGAAAATAGGCACATTTTCGTAACTTAATTTCCATCCTTGAGAGAGGGGATTAAGATCAACTGTACCTTCTGCTGTACTGCCTAGTTCAATTCTTCCTCCTTTTGCGGTTATATTGCCACCATTAATATTTAAATTTCCTCCTACCAAAGCTATAGTCTGACCTTCGCGGACTTCTAAACCTGAAACTTCTCCAATGGTAAATGGTGAAAATATTGGCTCGGCAATACTTAGATTATGTCCTTCTCCTGATACATTAATATCTCCTGAGTTTTGCCCTATTTGCAACCCCAAGGGAACGCTAATAGTTAATAAAGGATTTGCTTGAGTATCTTTGGCACTAAATACTGTTCCGTCGGCAAAAACAACACTATCTGCGGTACTACCCAAAAATGAACCACCGATATCTAGCCTTGCATTACCACCAAAATTAATCCCGTTAGGATTGATTAAAATTAGGTTGGCATTGCCATTGGCTCTAATTAAACCGTCAAGATTAGAAATGTTTTCTCCCGTAACTCGGCTAATTATATTTTTAATTTCTAAGTTGTTATTAAAAAAGGCTGTATTCCCTGTTTCTAAAGAAAAATTTTGGAAACTATGGAATAAATTGTCATTTGCTTTTGTTCCCCCTGTGATTTCTGTAACGTTATTAACTGTATTAACCTCTGTATTTACAGTTTGATCGGGGGTGATCTGAGCTTGTACGGGATTGTTGTTTAACAGATAGCAATTTGCTAGGCTGCTCAAAAACCCAATTAACTTAACAGTTAATTGTACTGTTAACTTCTGGTTATGATCTTGTCTATTGAGTAAATCCACTTTATTAAACATCAAATGGTTCAGTTTGGGTTAAGGGAATTAGGTTGTGAGAATATTAGCTCATAGTTTATTTAACGTTCAGTATTTTTATATAGAATATGCTGTATGTAATTATACAGAAACAAAGGATTAACAATTTTATGTTAATTTTTTTTTTGTTTAGTTTATAAAAAAATCAATTACTTATTTTTTAGATTTTGAAACTTAACAATCAGAGTCACGGGGATAAAAATGACGATCTTGCTGCTCAAGGTCTTAGTTTGATTGATCTGAAATTCCATTTACTACTTTTGTTAGTTTGGGTTGCTTTGGGTTTAATTCTGCGTTTTATTAACTTAGATTTGAAGCCTGCCTCTTCGATTGAAATCTCTACTATTGGTTATAGTTTGGGACATGGCTTTACTGCTGTTCCTTTAAATCAAGTAGTTACAATTGATACTTTGTTATCACCTTTGCGTTTTGATGCTTCTATTGGTTATGGATATGTGTGGGAAAAACTTAGGCAGGAAAGTACCCATCCACCACTTTATTTTTGGTTGACTCATTGGTGGATAAAATTATGGACGACCGATGGTGCATTAGTATCACTTTCAGGGGCGCGATCGCTGAGTGTTATTTTTGGTGTTTTAGCTATTCCAGCGATTTTTGGATTAGGTTTCTTAGCTTTTGCTTCTTGGAGAGTAGCGCATTTGGTAGCAATTTTGATGGCTATATCTCCTTATGGTATTTATCTAGCTCAAGAAGCTCGTCATTATACTTTAACTGTTTTATGGGTAATAGCTTCTTTAGCTTGTCTTCTTAAGGTTGTGCAACTGATTGAGCGAAAGGCTTTTTTGCCAATGTGGTTGCTTTGTCTTTGGATTATTGTGAATGCTTTAGGGTTTGCTACTCACTATTTTTTTGCTTTGGCTTTAGGTGCAGAAGTATGTGCTTTGTTTGGTTATTGGTTTTTTTATCGTACTTATTTAGGTTGGAGATATTGGCGTGGCTTGTTTTTAGTAGCTATTGGTACTGGGGCTAGTTATTTAGCTTGGCTACCTGTTGTTATGGGTATTTCTAATCATGAATTAACTGATTGGATTAGAACTAGTTTTGAATTAAGTGAGCTTTTTGGGCCTGTTTGGCGTTTGTTAGCGTGGGGTATTACGATGGTAATGCTTTTACCTGTTGAGGGTGTACCTGTAGCTGTAGCTATTTTTTCTGGTTTAGTACTTTTAGCTATTCTAATTTGGTCAATTCCTATTTTAATTCAAGGCTGGCGATCGCAAAGCGTGTGTGTGGGGCGATCGCAACTATTAAATTTCACTAGACGTTTGCCTATGCTGCTTTTTGGTAGTTACTTTTTTGGTTCTGTAATTCTTATCTTTTTAGTTATTTATGGGGTACGTAAGGATATATCTTTAGCTGCTCGTTATCATTTTCTTTATTTTCCTGTATTGCTTCTTCTTGTTGCTGCTGCTTTGGCTGTTTTGTCTCAAAATAAAGCTGGTGTTGATAATCGATTATCTTTTGGCAATGTTGTTTATTCTGTTGTTGCTAGTCGTTTAGTTGTTGTTTTATTGCTTGTTGGTTTACTTGGTTCTTTTACTGTTGTTACTAATTTGGGATTTCAAAAGTCAAGACATTCAGATCGTCTTGCTAGTTATACTCAGGAAAATTTATCAGCTTCTACTAGTGACACTTCTGTTTTAATTGCTATGACTTATCAAACTCATTCTGAGTTGCGTGAGTTAATTGGATTAGCTCTTTCTTTTGAGCGTTTGCGAAGGTCAATAAGTTTTATAGATGTTATTTCACCATCTTTTCTTTTGCTGGATTCTAAATCTTCTCAAGAGTATTATGCATCTTTAGCTTCTATGGGCTCTTCTTTTGATTTAGTTGCAGTTAATTTAGATGTTGATGAAGAGCAACTAGCTCAGTTGGGTTGTATTCGAGATTCTGTTTTGAATTTATCTAATAGCGGTTATGATGATCGTTTTTATCATTGTCGTTTGTAACCTTTGTCTTCAATAATTTCAGTTATTAACTCCAAAACAAGATATCCTAGCATAGAGAAAAATAAGCCAATGATCCAAAAATAAAAGCGGTGTTAGACCTCAAACTAATTAGAGCCAACCCTGAGCAAGTCCAAGAATTAATAAATCGTCGTAATGGTGCTTATGATATTCAGCCAATTATCGATTTAGATCTGGCTGCACGAGAACTAGAAACTAATCGCAGTCAACTCAGTGCGCGAGGTAATGAAATTGGGAAACTGATTGGTAAAAAAATTGGTAGTGGTGGTGATCCTCAAGGAGAAGAGATTGCACAGTTAAAAGCAGAAGGCAATGAAATTAAAACCCAGTTAAGTCAATTAGAACCCCAAGAAAAAGAGTTAAAAGAAAAAATAGAAGCTCTTTTATTAGAATTACCCAATTTGCCTGATGAATCTACTCCAATTGGCAAAAGTGAAGAGGAAAACGTCGAAATTAAACGTTGGGGTGAGGAATATCGGTCTCAAAATCAGAACATCTTACCTCACTGGGAAATTGGGGAAAAATTAGGTATTTTAGACTTTAAACGCGCCGTCAAAGTTGCTCAAAGTCGTTTTGTTAACTTAGTGGGTGCAGGGGCAGCTTTAGAAAGAGCTTTAATTAGCTTTATGCTAGATACTCAAATTAAGGCAGGTTATATAGAAGTTATGCCACCTGTGTTGATTAACAGCACTTCTTTACAAGGTACTAGTCAGTTACCTAAGTTTGCTGAAGATAGCTTTAAATGCAGTCAAGATGATTTGTGGCTAACTCCCACTGCGGAAGTACCTCTTACTAACTTATATCGAGATGAAATTTTAGACGATACAGAATTACCCATCCGCCATTGTGCCTATACGCCCTGTTTTAGAAGAGAAGCAGGGAGTGCAGGGAGAGACAGTAGAGGGTTAATTAGATTACATCAATTCAATAAAGTAGAATTAGTCAAAGTAGTTACGCCTGAAACCTCTGCTGCTGAACATCAAACTTTAGTAGCCAATGCCGAAGCAATTCTTCAGGGCTTAAAATTACCCTACCGTATTTTAGAGCTTTGCACAGGAGATATCGGTTTTGGGGCAGCTAAATGCTACGACTTAGAAGTATGGTTGCCTTCTGCCCAAATGTATCGGGAAATTTCTAGCTGTTCAAACTGTGGAGACTTTCAAGCTCGTCGAGCTAATATTCGTTTTAAAGAAGCAGGCAAAAAAGGCACACAATACGTACATACTTTAAATGGCTCTGGACTAGCAGTAGGTCGCACAATGGCAGCAATTTTAGAAAATTACCAACAACCAGACGGTACAGTTAAAATACCTGATGTTTTACAACCTTATTTACAGAGGGAAATACTTTGAATAGTGTAGTGACTGGTGAATAGGGAATGAGGGAATGGTAAACAGTTACCAAAGTAACGAGTAACAAGTAACGATTGTTTGCTACCTAATACCCACTACCTACTACCTACTACTTAATTACTCAACCAATCACTAATCACTAAGTAAGCTTACAATACCCCTGCATTACCTAAACCTAAAATGATTCCTGCCCCCAAAATATGACCTAAGCTAGTAGTTGCTAACAATTCGGGAACACCAAACTTATCCCAGACTTCTGGCTTGGGTACGGGTAAACTAGGTCCTTGTCCTGAATTTTGAATTGCATAACGACCGATCGCTATGCAAAATAAATTAGACATGATCATTACTAGTGCTACCGAAGGATTCCAATCGACAGTTGAAGGAGTGTACTGAACTGCCAGAATAAAAGTAGATATCATTATAATTGTTGACTCCCTTGCTCGCTAAATATCTTTTTTGGATGATTTTGTTTATAGGAATTATAAAAACCTCTTTGTGCAAAACTGCATTTCTTCTAAATAATTAACAGTAATTCATAATTCAAATGAGCAATTCTAGTACCAATGCGAGTTAAAATCTGTGGAATTACCCAAGTTGAACAGGGGCAGAAAATTGCGGCTTTGGGGGCTAATAGCTTAGGCTTTATCTGTGTTGAACGATCGCCTCGCTATATTACTCCAGAAAAAATTAAAGCGATCGCTGAACATTTACCCCCTTCAGTTACTAAGGTTGGGGTTTTTGCTGATCATTCCCTATCAGAAATTGTTGCAGTAGTTAACCAAGCTAATTTAAATGCAGTACAACTTCATGGTAGAGAATCTCCAGAGTTTTGTACTGAGTTACGCCAACTACTATCATCTAACATCGAATTAATTAAAGCTTTTCGCCTAAAAACTGCTGCATCCTGGCAAACAACTCTAGTTTACCAAGAGCTAGTAGATACTCTATTACTAGATGCCTATCACCCCCAGATGCTCGGTGGAACAGGTAAAACTCTTAACTGGCAAACTTTAGAACAATTTCAACCAACTATACCTTGGATGTTAGCAGGAGGATTAACATCAGATAATATTACCGATGCTCTATCTCGTTTAAAACCTGATGGTATTGATCTATCTAGCGGAGTCGAGCGATCGCCTGGAGATAAAGATTTAACTAAAGTCGCGCAACTGTTTCAAAAGTTAAAGTAATCAGTAATCAGTAATCAGTAATCAGTAATCAGTAATCAGTAATTAGTAATTACTAATCGTGAGATAATTACGTACTTGCAAAGTAGTTATTCTCAAAATATGAAAGCATTAGTAATTGGTAATGGAGGCAGAGAACACGCTCTTGCCTGGACATTATTACAATCATCCAATGTCGCACAAGTTTTTTGTACTCCTGGTAATGGTGGGACTGCAACTATGGCAAATTGCCTTAACCTACCCTTGGCTGTAGATGATTTTGCTGGTATTGCTCAGGTGGTGATAGATCATCAAATTTCTTTGGTGGTAGTAGGGCCTGAAGTTCCTTTATCTTTAGGTATTGTCGATTATCTCAAACAGCAGCATATTCCTGTCTTTGGCCCGACTCAAGAAGGAGCGCAGATTGAAGCTAGCAAGTCTTGGGCAAAAGAGATTATGATTGAGGCCAATGTTCCTACTGCTAAATCAGAAACGTTTACTGATGCCCAGAAAGCCAAAGAATATCTTCAGACAGTTGGTGCGCCAATTGTAATTAAAGCTGATGGTCTAGCTGCTGGAAAAGGGGTGATTGTGGCTATGACTATGGAAGAAGCGATCGCTGCTGTCGCCGAGTTAATGACTGGCAATACTGGCAAATTAGTAATTGAAGAATTCCTAACAGGCTCAGAAGTTTCTGTTTTAGCTGTCACTGATGGTCAGACAATTCTTCCTCTAATTCCTGCTCAAGATCATAAACGCATCGGCGAAGGCGACACAGGCAAAAATACTGGAGGAATGGGAGCTTATGCCCCTGTGCCTTTGGTAACAACAGAATTAATGACTAGAATTGAACAGGAAATTTTAGAGCCTACCCTTAGAGCTTTACAACAAAAAAACATTGACTATCGCGGAGTACTTTATGCAGGTTTGATGATTACCCCCACAGGCGACCCCAAAGTAATTGAATTTAACTGTCGTTTTGGCGATCCTGAAACTCAAGTAGTTTTACCTCTCTTAAATACTCCTTTAGATGAAATTTTACTGGCTTGTGTTGAGCAAAGATTAAAATCATTACCAGCTATACAATGGAAAAAGGCTAGTGCTGTTTGTGTAGTTGCTGCTGCTGGCGGTTATCCCGATGCTTACGAAAAAGGTAAAACAATTACAGGTATCCAAAAAGCTACAGAGCAAGGAGCGATCGTGTTTCATGCAGGTACAAAATTAGAACAAGAACAAGTAGTTACCGATGGTGGTAGAGTCTTGGGGATTACAGCTATTGGCGATAATTTTGCTCAAGCGATCGCTTCTGCTTACGATGCAGTAAAATCAATTCAGTTTGAAGGAATGTATTATCGTCGTGATATTGGACATAGGTATAAAAGTTAAGTAATTCTAAAAATCTTTTGATTTTTACCTGTCCTCCAACACAGTTTATACACTATAATTCACTCAACTTAACATTTATTATCAAAGTCAATTAAATTGCTGAACTTTATTACCAAAATCAGAGAAATTATTGCCATTTGGTGGTCCGAGTTCACCCTCCAGACGAAACTGATGGCTGCTGCTACTCTAGTGGTTTCCTTGATTATGAGTAGTCTGACTTTTTGGGCAGTCAATACAATTCAGCAAGAATCTAATATTAATGACACTCGTTTTGGTAGCGATTTAAGTATTTTAATTGGTTCTAATGCTGCACCTTTAATTGCCGAAGATGATCTGACAGGTTTAGCCAATTTTTCTAATCGCTTTTATCGCAGTACCTCTAGTATCCGTTATCTCATTTATGCCGATGAGTCGGGCAATATCTTTTTTGGTATCCCCTATTCCCAAGCAGAAGTTCAAAATTCCCTGACAATTAAACGTCGCATCCAATTACCAGAAGACTATGCTCAGAATAGTGATTTACCCTTTGTACGGCAACATCAAACTCCCAATGGACAGGTTACAGATGTTTTTGTACCACTGCGACACAATGACCAATATCTAGGGGTATTGGCTGTGGGAATTAACCCAAATCCTACGATTGTCGCTTCCTCAAACTTGACAAGAGATGTCACTATTGCCGTCTTTATCACTATTTGGGCAATGGTAATTTTGGGGAATGTCTTTAATGCCCTAATGATTACACGACCGATTAAAGAACTATTGGTAGGGGTGAGGAATATTGCTGCCAAGAATTTTAAACAGCGAATTAACTTACCTTTGAGGGGGGAATTGGGAGAATTAATTTCTAGCTTCAATTTGATGGCAGAAAAACTGGAAAAATACGAAGCTCAAAACATTGAAGAACTAACTTCTGAAAAAGCCAAGCTAGAAACCCTAGTTTCGACGATCGCAGATGGTGCAATGCTCATTGATCCTGAAATGCAAATAATTTTAGCTAATCCGACTGCTAGGAGTATATTTGGTTGGGGAGAAGATGCGATCGGGGATAATATCTTACACCGTTTACCTTCAGAATTAACAGTTAAATTAACCAAGCCTCTGTACCAGATGATCGACAGTAAGATTGAAACGGTAATAGAGGCAACAACCAATAAAGAAACAACATCACTTGTAACCAGCGACAAACATCATCTTGCTACCAGAGATGAATTTCGGCTCACTCTTTCTCAGCCTGTGTCTAGAAGTGTTCGAGTTTTGTTAAGTCGAGTAACAGATGGAGGAAGCGAGAATATCAAAGGAATTGCGATCACAGTTCAAGATATCACTCGTGAGGTTGAGCTTAATGAGGCAAAAAGCCAATTCATTAGCAATATTTCTCACGAATTACGTACACCCTTATTTAATATCAAATCTTTTATTGAAACTCTATCGGAGTATGGCGAAGATCTGACAGAAGTTCAACGAAAAGAGTTTTTAGATACCGCTAATCACGAAACAGATCGCCTAACTCGTCTAGTCAACGATGTGTTAGACTTATCCCGTTTAGAATCTTCTCGTACTTATAATCTAAGTGAAGTAGATTTAATTCAACCCATCGAACAAACCTTAAGAACCTGTCAACTAAATGCCAAGGATAAAGGGATTGAGCTAAATCAAGATCTACAGTCGGATTTACCTCCTGTAGTTGGTAATTACGATTTACTACTACAGGTATTAACTAATCTGGTGGGCAATAGTCTCAAATTTACTAATTCAGGAGGACAAGTTACAGTTCGTGCTTACTCAACTGAGCCAGAATCTAACACCCTCAACCAAGCTGCTGTCAGAGTAGAAGTAATTGATACAGGCATTGGTATTTCAGCCGACGATAAAGAAGCTATTTTTGAACGTTTTTTTCGGGTAGAAAATCGTGTTCACACTCTCGAAGGTACTGGCTTAGGTCTTTCTATTGTTAGAAATATTATTGAAAAACACAACAGCAGAGTTTATATCGATAGTGAAGTGGGTGTGGGAACTACTTTTTGGTTTGAACTGCCAGTATATCAGGCTAAGGTGGAGAAGCAAGCTGAAGTAGAAACTAGAAACTAGAAACTAAAAACTAGAAACTAGAAACTAGAAACTAGAAACTAGAAACTAAAAACTAGAAACTAAAAACTAAAAACTAAAAAAGTTATAAATTAAATGAAGATAGTTTTTTTTGGTACGCCTCAATTTGCTGTTCCTACTCTAAATAAACTGCTAGAACATCCTGATATTGAAGTATTAGCGGTGGTAACTCAACCTGATAAACGCCGAGGTAGAGGTAGCCAAACTGTGCCATCGGCAGTTAAGAAATTAGCACTAGAACATAATTTAGCGATCTGGCAACCCCAGAGAATTAAAAAAGAGCGAGAAACTTTAGACAAGCTGCGAGATACTCAAGCAGACGCTTTTGTTGTTGTCGCCTATGGACAGATTTTATCCTCTGAGATTTTAGCTATGCCCAAATTAGGCTGTATAAATGTTCATGGTTCACTATTGCCCCAATATCGCGGTGCTGCGCCGATTCAGTGGAGTATAGTTAACGGCGATCGCACCACTGGTATTACGACGATGTTGATGGATGTAGGAATGGATACGGGAGATATGCTGCTTAAAGCTGAAACTGAGATTAAATTACTGGATAATGCTTACGATTTAGCAGCTACTCTTGCTAGTCAAGGAGCGGATTTATTGCTAGACACACTATTTAAACTCCAACAGCAAGCAATTAAACCTATTCCTCAAGATAATAACCAGGCTACCTATGCGCGGTTAATCGACAAAGCCGATTTTGCGATCGACTGGTCAAAAAGTGCTGTGGAAATACACAATCAGGTGCGAGGCTTTTTCCCTAATTGTGCTGCTACCCTACAGGATAAAAAATTAAAGATTATTGCTACAGTTCCTATTACTGACTCGACTATTGATGACTTACCAGAAGCATATAGTAGTTTAAAAACGCAATACTCAGAATTAGTTAGGCTTACAGGTAAACCAGGGGAAATAGTCCAAAATATTAAAAATTTAGGTGCAGTTGTACGAACAGGTTCAGGCTTGTTGCTTTTAACTCAAGTACAGCTTGCAGGTAAACGCGCTCAATCTGGTTGGGACTTTGTGAATGGAATGCGCTTGGCTGTCGGGACTCAAATCGATCATGGATAATATCGTTTTTTAATCTATAAAATTGGCGATCGCGCTAGAAGAAATTAAAATCCAACAGAGTCATATTGCCATACTCGAATTAACTTAATTCCCCTGTAGGGATAGAATCAATAAGCTTACGAGTATAGGCAGTTTTAGGATGGCGATAAATTGCTTCGGCACTATCAATTTCTTCAATTTTGCCTTGATTCACCGTTTGTCTGAAGGATGAATTATGAATGATGAGGTGAAATTATGAAACTTGATTCTAATTGCTAAGTCTAATCTTTTAGAGATAATACCTAAACAGTAAAAACATAGTAAGCAATACCTTCATAAGTATAGTTAGATAAATTCTCTTCTATAAAGATTTTTTCCGCTTCATTAGGTGTATAAAAATGTACTCCTATAGATGGTTCATAAAAACGATAGACGGGAACTGAATCATCAATTTGGGTTTCATAGGCGTAAAATTTCACGCCTTCGTAACTAAAGTTATCTAAGTTTTCGATAATGGAATCTTTTTCTACTTCTGAAGTAGAATATAAATGCACTCCCGTTTGAGAATTAAAAAAGCGATATACTTCTTCTGCTTGAAGATCTTGAGCTACAGACAGATACGATTCTCCTTCATAGGTGTAATTATTTAGATTTTTGTCTACATAATCTTTTTCTACTTCATCACCAGTGTATAAATGTCCCCCTGAAGCAGGATCATAGAAACGATGTATTGTTAAACTTTCCACAAGGGCATTTTTTCTTTTACTATCGACAGTTATACTTTCATCAGTCATAGTTATGGGAAGGGCAAAGGTATTATTAGTTTCGTCAGTTTCCGATACTTTATTTTCTGCGTCAGTAATTAATAATAAATAGGCATCGCCAACAGGAAATCCAGAGTGTTCCCTTAAATAAGGAAGGTCTCCAAGATTGAGAGTCAGATTAACTGTATAGCTGCTTTTTCCTTCTAAAGATTCCCGTCTATGATAGGTATTTACCTTCCCATATTCTAAAGAACATCCCAATTCATTACAGTAAGCAGCATCATCTAGGGAGACATCTGAATTATCAAAATACTTATCCTGAGATAGATAAAGTTGGTCTTTCCAAAAACTAGTTGTGGTTTGATCTGTGCCTAGATTACTGACTGTCCAAGAAACATCAACAGTTCCTTCTGAATTTTCATTGTAAGTATAAATAGTATCAGGAACAGTAAAAGAAGTAACCTTAAGATCTCTGTCTATATCTTCAGGAGCAATTAAAGTAATGGGAACTGACAATATATTGTTAGTTTCGTCAGTTTCTCGTAGGTTATGATTATTGTCTAAGGCTATTAATAAATGGCGATCGCCAGGAAGAAGTTTTTCTTGATTGAGAGAAATTAATTCAGTCGTCTCTTGACTGCTACCCCCTTCTAATGGATTGTATAGTAACTCGTCAGGCTCATCTAATACACGATCATTAAATAGATCCTGATAGTATTGATAAATGAGAATATCAGATTTATCTAAATATTCATCATCAGAGATATAAATGTGATCGTACCAGCTGTCACTGCTTGTGATTGTATTTTTACCTTGATTAGTGACTGTCCAAGAAACTTCAATTTCTTCCCCCAAAACTCCCACAACAGGAATATTAGATGAACTGATATTTAAATCTACTTCATATTTTTCAACAGCAAAAGCATAATTTCCTATATCGTTGTCATAATCAGAGTAGTTGCTAACTCTAACTAGATATTTGGTATCTTTAGGAATAAAGTTTAATTGTGAAGAAAACGTATAGTAATTTTCATAAATGTTACCATAGTCATCATTGTAAGCAATAACTGCTCCTGTTTCCTCATCAATTAATTCTAAATAGGTATCAAAATCCTCAGAAAATACACTCAGCGTAACTGGTTCATCAACTATAAGATCTGTTAGCAAATAATTTTTTTTAAATTTATTGTTGTGTTGAGGGTACTTCTCGCTTTCCGACGTTAAAATATCATCGATCCTAGTATTAACTGTAATCATGTTTAAAATTATTATTTACTTTATTTAATGGCTGTTATTTACTAGAAATTTAAATTGCTATTACCAATTTAAAAACAGCTTTATTTTATTCGATCATAAACTTTTCTTTTTATTAATAAAAATGGGAAAAACACTTAAAGCTTAATTATCAGTAATTAGGAGTTAGTAATCAATAAATTCTTCATCATTCATCGTTTTTAACTAATTCACCTGTAGGAATAGAATCAATGAGCTTGCGAGTATAGGCAGTTTTAGGATGGCGATAAATTGCTTCGGCACTGTCAATTTCTTCAATTTTGCCTTGATTCATGACGATAATGCGATCGCTCATAAATTTAACTACACTCAGATCGTGGGAGATGAAGATATAGGTTAATCCCAAGTCTGCTTGTAATTCTTTTAATAAATTCAATACTTGCGCCTGTACTGAGACATCTAAAGCAGAAACTGACTCGTCACAGATAATAAATTGGGGTTTTAAAGCTAAAGCGCGCGCAATACAAATTCGTTGTCTTTGTCCACCAGAAAATTCGTGAGGATAGCGATTTCTCATATCGGGGTGTAAACCGACTCGTTCTAGGAGTTCTGCTACTTGCTTTTGGCGATCGCCTCTGATTTTGTGAACTACCAAGGGTTCAGCGATCGCTTTACCAATATTAATACGCGGATTGAGAGAACTGTAGGGATTTTGGAAAATAATCTGCATTTGTCGGCGTAGAGACCGCAATTTCTGGCTTTTAAGAGCTAATTTGGTAAGATTGTCCCCATCAAAAACGACATCCCCCTCCATCGGTTGAATTAAACGTAAGAGAGTCCTAGCAAGAGTCGATTTGCCACACCCAGATTCTCCTACCAATCCCAAAGTTTCTCCTGGATATACCTCAAAAGAAACATTGTTAACCGCCATCATATATTTTTTTGTTTTGCCAAATACGCCTTTGATCGGAAAACCTACCCTAAGTTTTTGGACAGTCATTAAAGGTGACTGCTGAACTAACCTATTTAACCTTGCTTCTTGTTCGGCTTCGGTAATAACTTGATTTAATTTCTCGGCGATATCTGTCTGCTTTTCTATAATTTTGATTTCTCCATCCGCAGTTTTAGATACCTCCATAAAATCCACCACAGTCGGTAAAGTTTTAAGCTTACGATCTAGGCGCGGACGACAGGCTAATAACCCTTTAGTATAAGGATGCTGGGGATTACCAAATACAGTTCGAATTTCCCCCGACTCTACCACCCTACCCTGATACATCACTGCTACTGAATCAACTAACTCCGCAATTACCCCCAAATCATGGGTAATAAAAATCAAAGCCATACCACGCTGATCGCAGAGATTACGCAATAAATTGAGTATAGTCGCTTGAACTGTGACATCTAGGGCGGTTGTAGGTTCATCGGCCATTAAAACACTCGGATTACAAGAAATTGCCATAGCAATTGTGATTCTTTGCAGTTGTCCTCCCGATAGTTCGTGGGGATAGCGTTTGAGAATTTCCTGCTTGCGTCGATTAATCTGATTAGATAATTCACGTTCGCTGGAAGATATATCAGGATTTTCTTGAATATATTGCTGTTTTAAGACCTCATCAGTAGGTAAAAGTTGTACTTCTTGCAAAAGAGCGATCGCTTTTCTTCTAGCTTCGGCTGGGGATACTTTTTGGTGCAATAAAATCGCTTCTGTTAGCTGAAACCCAATGTCATATACAGGATTAAGCGCACTCATTGGTTCTTGGAAGATCATGGCAATCTCACCACCACGATAGCTTCGACGTTCAGTTTCACTGATTTGTAATAAATTGACTCTTGCTTTATTTTCAGGCGTAAAATAAATTTCACCTTGGGTAATACGTCCAGGAGTAGGAACTAAACCCATAATTGCCAAGGAAGTAACTGATTTACCCGATCCAGACTCCCCAACTATCCCTAACTTTTCACCTTTCCTAAGTTGAAAACTGAGATCTTCCACAGCAATCAAAGGTTGCGTTTCAGTAGCGAATTGGACTTGTAGTTGGCGGACATCTAGAACTGGTTCAGTCATTATTTAATTAAGGATAAAGGATAAGTTATAAGGAATAAGGAGTCAGGAGTCAGGAGTCAGGAGTAAAATGTAGGGACGCAAGCCTTGCGCCCTAAAAGAAGGAAGTCAGGATCAAGACTTTTTATTATCTGTTCACTGTTCCCTAAAAACCAAAAACTAAGCTGTTACGCATTCAAACTGCATATTATTCGTATAAGGAAAAAACTCTTAAACTCTCCCCCAGTCTCCAAGTCACTCAGTCTCCCAGTCAGTCATAACAAGTAAATTAAATGATTAACAGCTTACTACTTTTCAAGTAGACGCGGTTTATAAGTAAGATTAAAAATAAATTATAAAGAATGAATACTTATTTTATACTTAGAGGTTTAGTTTATTAAGCTTGTAAGCCATAGTCTCAAAATGATTTAGCCCTTATTGCCATTATTTTGCCTCAATGTTTACTAGCTAATATATAGCAGTTTTTTAATTAATAAAGTACAAAATTTACTAAGCTGTCACACATTTAATTTGCTTGTTACGATTTAAAGGAACTGTCGTATGCCTACGGCACACTCCGTGAATGGGTAGCATCTCCGTAGGAGTACTCGAAGGGCTACGAATAGTATTACTTTGAGTTTTATACCTTAAATTAGCAACGATTAATTAGTATTTGATTGAATAAACCGTAATAAATGCCAAAAGTATTGTTGTCCTCCTACTTCCACTACATTACTATGTCCTGCTTGGGGAATAATTACTAGTTGTTTGGGTTCGGGTGCAACAGCATATAATTGTTCTGACATTGAGCAAGGAATAACTTCATCCTGATTACCATGCAAAATTAAGATAGGAGTTTGAAGTAATTTTATTTTGCTTATAGAGTTAAAATGTTGTGTCAAAATCCAATTTAAAGGTAGAAATCGAAATAAAGGAGTTTTTTTGGCAACATCTTTAGCTGAAGTAAAAGTACCTTCAGTAATCAACCCTGCCATTTCTGGATGTTTAGTTGCCAGTTCAATTGCGATCGCGCCTCCTATAGAATGACCATAAACAAAAATATTTTGAGGTTTAATTTGACGCTGATTAGTTAAATAGTTCCAGGCTGCCTCAGCATCTTCGTATACTCTGGTTTCATTAGGAAAAGTTGGACTACTTCTGCCATAACCTCGATAATCAATCAATAATACTGATAATCCTAATTGATGAAAAATAGCAGCGATATCAGTTAAATCACCGTTATTACTACCATTGCCATGAAAATACAATATCGTTGGTGCTGATGGTTTTGAGGCGGGAATCCACCAACCATGAATTTTTTCTTGCTCAATATTCAACCAAATATCTTGATAAGCTAAATTGTAATCTTTAGGTGTCGAATTAATTTGACTATCAGGAAAAAACATAAAGTTAGTTTGTTTCCAACGTAATAATAAACAAATAGTTATATATAAACTTATCCCTATCCCAAAAACTATTAAACCCAAATTTTTTAGCATAAATTGCAATAAACGGTGATTAAAAACATAGCAAAGCTTTTAAAGAATGTACAATAATAGTTAACCATAATTGTTGATTTTGTATGACCGACGAAGAATTAAAACAGTTAGTAGCATCTAATGCTCGTACTATCCAAGCAATGTTAGAACAACAAGAAACTAACAGATTGCGCCATGAAGAACAAATTAGTGAAATGAGAGAAACAATTTCACGACTCACTAGAGTTGAAGAAGGATTAGTAAACATGATGTCTGCTATGGATGAAGATCGTCCGACAGTTTTAAGAAGATTAATGTCAATCGAGAACAAAGTAGATCGGATTTTAAAGAAAGATGATGAAAATATGTAGTCGGCAACTTCAACCTGAAGATAGTTTAGCTTTTTCTCTACTTTTTTCTTGTTTATTATTTATGAATTGCAAACCTGAATCCTAACTTCAAGCCTAATTATCAGTAATCAATTAAATCCTAACTTTATAGCAGGAGAATCAGGTTGCAGTTGAAAGTTATCTTCTTGAGGGGCAATAAATAAAGGATCAGTAATTAAAGAGTTGCGATCGCGCTTTTGCCATTGCTGCCAGGTTAAATTACCCAAGGAAAAATCTGATTGTTGCTGTTTCCAGTAGATATTATGCTTAAAAACGACATGAGACTGATACTTTTCATCTGAATTAGAAAGATCAAAACCAGTAATAAATTCTCCTTCCTGCCAATAAACAATATTGTTTTTAAATCGAAAGCTAATAAAATTGCCATCACGAGCAAATTTTAAGTCTCTTTCCACTCGATGTATTTGTGATGCTTTACCAAAGGCAAAAATATTGTAGCAAATTAGATTTTCTCTCCCATAATGCTGCACAAAACCACCATGACTGGTTTTATAAACTAAATTATGTTCGACCAGTATATAAGAACTACCTTCGTCGAGATAAATTCCCCAGCCACCATAGCGCAAACCTTCGATATCGTGAATTTTATTGTGGCGAATTTTTGTGCCTTTTTGACGACCTAAAACATATATTCCACCCATATCACTTAGAATTGGACCTTCACCATTGCTTAACTTACCGATGTGGTGAATGTGATTATGTTCAATTAAATTTTGGTAAGCTGGAGTTGCTTCAAATCCCCAAGTTCCCATGACTGTAATCCCAGTGTAATAATAGTCATGGATATGGTTATGAGCGATTAAATTATCATGACTTTTAACTACAGCGATCGCTACTGCACTGTGAAAGAATTTTCCGCCATCAAAGAGATGATTGTTGATAATAAAATTGTGACTTGTGCCTTGACCAAGTTTAAAACTAGAAATATCGGGTTGTTTATTCCCAATTTTGATACCGCCACCCCCTAAATCAAAGAATGAACAGTAAGCAATTCGATTGTATTGACAGTTATCTGCTAACTCTAGAGCATAAGTACCCAAATGGGCGAAAGTACAGCGATTCCAAGTACAATTTTTGATTGCGATCGCCTTAACTGCCCCTGGCACATCCCAAGCATTTTGATTGTAACCAGAGATATATCTAGGTAATTGCCAATCTATATAAGAAAAAGTTATATTTCTAAACTGAAGATGTTGGATATAGTTATTTTGTTCGCTATTTCCCCTAAATAGTAATAGTGATTCAACTACAGGGGCAATAATTTCGATGTTGCTAATCTTCTCTTCGGACAATGGCAGATAATAAAGTTTTGCTTGCTGGCGATCGAGATACCACTGTCCAGGAGTAGTTAAAAACTCTAAAGCATTGTCTAGATAATATAAATCTCCAACTTCAAGTTGAAAGACACTTTCTTTACTAAAGTAAATTTGACGTTGAATTGGATCGATACCAATAATTGGTAGCCGAGATTCCGTCCAACGATTCATTGCCACTAATTCTGCTTCTGCATCTTTAAAATCATTAGGATCAATCTGAGGTAAATCTCCCTGACGATATTGCAGACTTCTATGTCCATCTTCCCAAGTTTGTTTTGGTTCGATATCTACAGCTTGAATTCGTAAATACCCGTGGCTAGGATAACGCGATCGCGATCGTCTCTGACCATTAACCCAGAGATGCTGAAATTGCCATTCAGTTGAACTTGGCGGTAGCTTAACAGTCCACATGGAGAGATTATTAACTGTTTCTTGTTGCCAACCAGTAATGACTTTGCCACCACTAATAATGGCTGTTTGTCCAGGGTAGGATTGATAGGTAATTGGTTGTTTAACACTTCCAGAATCTTCTGGTTGAAATATAACTGGCTCAGATAAAAAATAAGTACCGCCTCGCAACTTAACTGTAATAGGACGTTGATTATCAAGCTGCTGAGATTTTAATTTTCTAACAGCTATTATTGCCCCTGCTAAAGTTGCCAAAGGGCCATCATTATTATCTGGGTTAGCTATTTCTTGTTTACCAGACCAAGAATCATTACCATTCGGCGCAACAAATAAATTAATGGGCTTAAGATCAGGAGTAAAAGACGCAGTTACCTTTGATGCTGCCGTTTTCAAGCTAAATATATCCAACTTTTCGGCAACAGCTATCAACCACCCCAGTAAAATCTGAAATAAAAAAACACGACGGAACATTAGCAGTCATCAGTAATCAGTCATCAGTAATCAGTCATCAGTAATCAGTAATCAGTCATCAGTTACTCAAGTAGCAAGTAATGAGTAATGAGTAATGAGTAGTAGGAAATAGTGAAGTCAAGAAGTCAATCAACTCAATAAAAAGCTAAAAGCTAAAAGCTAAAAGCTAAAAGCTAAAAGCTAAAAGCTAAAAGCTACGAACAGTAAGACTTTCTGGTTAATATTTAAATCAGCAACGTCTATTGAGATAATAGTGCCAGAGAATTTGGGTGGCAATTGCTCGATATGGTTGCCAGGGTTGGGCAATTAATTCTAATGCGGTTGTTGTCGGACGACTGGGTAAGTTTTTGATTTCTTGAATAGCGATCGCCACTGCTAAGTCTTTACTAGGAAAGATATCTAAACGTTGTAAAGCCATCATTAAATACATATCTACAGTCCAATCACCAATCCCTTTTATTTTGGTTAGTTTTTTTCTGATGTTTGAATCATCTAGATTTGCCAAGTCATCTAAATTGAGCATCTGTTCCATAATAGCTTGAGCTAGTTCACGACCATAACGGGTTTTTTGGCGACTAAAACCAATTTCTTTAAGTTGAAGAGCGTCTAAAGATAGAAAAGTAGCTGGAGTTAATATTTTTAATGTTTGATTAAGACGCTTAAAAGTAGCTTGGGCAGAAACTAAAGAAACTTGCTGTTCTAAAATAATTTGAATTAATGTCGGAAATCCTGGTTGTCTTTGCCATTGAGGAGGATAGCCTAATTTAGTGATAATTTGAGCCAAATCGCGATCGCGTTTAATAATTTCTTGAATAACTTTAATAAAAGCTACTTGATCCATGTTTGAAGAGGAAACTTGGTTACAATCTTAAGTGTAACTATCTTTGCTCGCCTATCATGATGCAGACTAGAATTAATTTTGCCGATATACAAGTAGAAACTCCCACCCTTGAACAGGTTACGGCAGAATATGAAAGTATTAATCAGGCTTTAGATCGAGCATCAACCACCGAAGCAAAGAAAGCAGCTTTACAGCAGTGGGAAGATTTACGTCGTCGTCTAGATAGTTGGTCAGCCCTGACTTCACTACACTTTAGTCAAGATACAACTAACGAAGACTATAAACAAGCAAAATCCTATGCCGATGAACTCCAGCCAAAACTGACTGCTTTAGCCGTCGCTATGAAAAAACGTTTATTAAATAGCCCTGATGTAGCTGAATTTGAGACTATTCTGGGAAAACAGGCATTTAGTTTATGGTCAGCAGATGTCACTGCCTTTGAACCAATTATCGAGGCAGATTTGGTACAGGAATCCAAATTAATCAATCAATATGTGCAGTTACTAGCTTCAGCCGAGATTCAATTTCAGGGAGAAACACTAAATCTTTCGGGGATTCGTAAATATAGCCAAGATAGCGATCGCCAGATCCGTTATCAAGCAGAAAAGGCTCGTTGGCATTTTTTTGAACAACATCAGTCACAGCTAGATAGTATTTACGACCAACTAGTTAAACTACGTCATAGCATGGCAACCAAACTCGGCTATGAAAACTATATCGGTTTGGGATACAAGCGAATGCAGCGTATTGATTATACGGAAGCCGATGTCACCAATTACCGTCAGGAAGTAGTTAAGAAAGTTGTTCCCCTTGCTCAAAAAATTATTGCCCAAAAAGCCGAAAAATTAAACTTAGATCAGGTTAACTTCTGGGATGAATCTGTATTTGATCTTCAAGGCAACCCCAAACCCCAAGGAGATCATGACTGGATGCTTCAACAAGCTCAAACTATGTTTGACAACATACATCCAGAGTTGGGTAGTTTCTTCCAAATGATGGTAAAAGGTAACTTTATCGATCTTAAAACCCGTGCTGGTAAAGCTGGTGGTGGTTTTTGCACTGGTTTCCCTACCTATGGTGTCCCCTATATTTTTGCTAATTTTAATGGTACAAAGGGGGATGTTGAAGTTTTTACTCACGAAATGGGTCATGCTTTTCAGGCGTGGCAAAGCCGTCAGCTACCTCTAATTGATTATCTTTGGCCCACTTTAGAATCCTGTGAAATTCATTCCATGAGTCTAGAATTTCTCACTTGGTCACAGATGGATAAGTTTTTTGGCGAAGATGCTTCACGTTTTCGGAGAATTCATTTAGCAGAATCAATTTTGTTTTTACCCTATGGCTGTGCTGTAGATCATTTTCAACATCTCGTGTATGCCAACCCAGAAGCTACTCCCCAGGAAAGAAACCAAATGTGGCAACAAATGGAGGCTCTTTATCTCCCCTGGCGTAAATATCAAGATTTAGCTTATCCTGCTCAAGGTAGTTTATGGCAGGAAAAACAACATATTTATTGCTATCCTTTTTACTACATTGATTACACCTTGGCTTTATGTTGTGCTATGCAGTTTTGGGTTAAAGCTCAATCTGATTTTACTGCTGCTTTAGCCGAATATATTGCACTGTGCCAGCGAGGAGGTCAGGCACCATTTCAAACTTTGGTAAGTTCAGCTAATCTCGTTTCTCCCTTTAAATCTGGTTCACTTGCCAGTGTAGTTAAACAAGCTCAAGAGTTTCTCCTAAATTGATAAATGAGAGATTTATACCCACCTATTGAACCCTACAATCAAGGCAAACTGAAAGTTTCAGAACTACATACCATTCATTATGAAGAATCAGGAAATCCTCAAGGGAAACCCGTGATCTTTTTACATGGTGGCCCTGGTGGCGGTATTGTGCCTATGTATCGGCAATATTTTAATCCGCAGCAATGGCGTGTTGTCATTTTTGACCAACGAGGTTGTGGACAGAGTACTCCCTATGCTGAGTTGCGAGACAATACTACCTGGGATTTGGTCAGGGATATTGAAAAGTTAAGAGAACACCTGAAGATTGATCGCTGGGTAGTGTTTGGAGGTAG
>CAYMWC010000056.1:0-26268 GCA_964393695.1 uncultured Pleurocapsa sp. | reverse complement strand
ATCCGAAGCTAAGTGCTAAGCTGTTACGCATTCAAACTGCATATTATTCGTATAAAGAAAAAACTCTTAAACTCTCCCCCAGTCTCCAAGTCACTCAGTCTCCCAGTCATCGGTACTAGCGATGACTTCGTCAGTCATAACAAGTAAATTAAATGATTAACAGCTTAGCCTAATCGCTTGTAGATTGAAGAATTAACGTGGCGATTTAGGATTTTAGATTTTAACTAAAATCAACAATCAACAATCTTAAATAGCGCGGTCAATATTTTGTGATTAAAGTTAACGTTTTACTCTTTTATTATAGTTTCCTCAATAAAACTGCTATCTTCAGGCAGATTATCTTTAACTATCGTGTTTTCAATAATGCTACTATCTTCAATCAAATTATCTTTAGCTGCAATGTCTTCGATAACTATTGTGTCTTTGTAAGACTTATCATTGGCAAAAGTAGGTTTATAATGACCTTTGGCACTTCCACAATAATTTAAAAATTGGCTATTGTCTGTATTGTAAGTAATATAATTGTAAGATATTTTAATGTCACTACCGATAAGAATAATATCCCCTGAAATTAAGCGATGTAGAGATTTTCTTGTGCCATTCACCAGAATACCATTACGACTTCTTTGGCGTTTACCTTTACCATCAAGAATCCAATAAGAATAATCGCTTCTTACGCCCTCTGTATATCTCATCCAGGCTACGGTAGCATGATGACGAGAAGCCAAGACATCGTTGATTACCAAATCATTTTGAGGATGTCGTCCAATAGTAAATACATTATTATTTAGAGAAACTGCCCGCCTCGACTCTGGAGATTCCACAATTAATACGTGTCTTCCTTTGGTGAGATCAGCTTGATTTAACTTGACTAAGGTTAGCTTAGGTTTTTGAACAGTCATGTAGTTTAGATTATGTAGTTTACTATTAAATCTTGGTCTTTAAGATAGTCAAGTCAGACTTTTGATGAACGAAATAGCCATCAAGATTGTGAGAAAAAAAACCACCTTAGCCATTTAAAATACTTACACATAGACTGTGAGCTTATGTTTGATTTTATTTACTATCTAATTACTATATTTTAATCTAAAAAAAATGATTAGCAATATTGCTAGTTATTCCCAAAGTGAACTAGATTTTTAGCTTAAATGTCATCAGTAAAATCATGGAATTATTTAATTATTCAATAAAATTAACGAGCCAGTAAAGATTGACAATGTACTGTAAATCCTGCTGCTTGTAAAGACGCTATAGCTTGACTTTCATTACGTACCCAAAATTTTGGTCCAAAGCGAATAAATTGCCGTTGTTCTCCTTGACCGATCGCAGCGATAACAGGAATTTTAAATTTGTTTTCTTCGGCTGTTTGTTGTTCTAAAATTCTTTTTAAATAATTACTTTTTACCTGATCTAAAGCTTGTTCAGGAGTAATTTCTAACATAATCATTTTTACCTGTTCTACTGCTTCTGCATCATCAATAATTAGCTGATATTTTTCGTTGCGCTGTTGAGCTTTACCCCAGACAATTAATTGTTTACCTTCTTGTAATAATTGCTCTAAGTCTGAATAAGTACTAGGAAAAATTGTTCCCTCAGCTTCCCCTGTAATATCTTCCATTTGGACAAATGCCATAGGATCGCCTTTTTTGGTAATAATTTTTCTGACAGAATTTAACATTACTACCGCACTAACTTTTTGATGGGCTTTTTGTTCAGATAATTCACTTAAACTAATCGGCGAGAGAATTTGTGCTGCTTGGTGAATTGCCTTTAGAGGATGCTCACTGATATAAAAACCAATGTATTCTTTTTCTAAACGCAATTTTTCCTGCAAAGGATAGTCCTCCACGTTGGGTGTACTAGGTGCTTGCTCAAAAGTATCTTGAGGTTGTTCACTCTCGCCGATCCCACTCATCATGTCAAATAAATTGAGTTGCCCACTGGCTTTTTCTTTGCTGCGTTTTTGCGCCCAGGCAATTAAGATATCAATATCGTTAATTAGCTGACGGCGATTCGATTGGATCTGATCAAAAGCACCACAATAAATTAAAGTTTCTAATGCTCGACGGTTAACGGTACGTAATTCTACACGTTCACAAAAATCTCCCAGCGACTTGAACTCACCATTTTTACTCCTAGCAGCTAAAATATTGTCGATCGCTCCCTGTCCTAAATTTTTGACTGCCGATAAGCCAAAGAGAATATGCTCTTTATCTAAGGGAACAAAATCTTCTTCCGAGCGATTAATATCAGGTGGCAAGATAATAATCCCCATCTTTTGGGCGTTTTCCCGATATTTATCAACTTTTTCCTGATTACCACTACTAGCAGTTAAAAGTGCCGACATATATTCGACGGGATAATTAGCCTTGAGATAGGCGGTTTGGTAGGTTACATAAGCATAAGCAGTGGAATGGGATTTATTAAAACAATTAGAGGCTACCATTCCGTTTGCCAGCAGAAAATTATGATCTTGAACTAAACCGATGTCATATACAGCTTGTTGACCTAGTGATTGACGACTGACAATTTTGACCATAACTATTCATTTATCATTGAACATTAAACATTTATCATTGAACACTGAGATGATCAACGAAATAATTTAAGGAAAGAAACATTAAGTTACAAGTTATAACTCACTAGGGAGTAGTGGCGACGAAGGCAGGTAAAGATCGCTAAAATTATGATATTTATAGCGTTGTTCATTTTCATTTAAGTAGATTTAACTTTTGGTGACTGGGGATTGGTGACTAGTGACTAGGGAAGAAGTTATTTACTCATTATTTACTACCTACTATCTAAATTACCCAATCGCTAATCCCTAATCCCCAATCCCAAAAACCATCAATACTGTACTTAATAAATTTGAAAATTGCTGTATCAAGTTAGTTTATTAAAAGCGAGATAACGCCTATCGATACTATCTACGGTAACTATAAAGGATTAAAACCGAGTCAACTTAAGCAGCTAAAGAAACTTTATCATCAGAAGTTGCCAGGGGATGTTATTGTCACCCCAGAGTTTGCTCAAAGACTAGCTGCCATTAGCACCGAGATTAATCAACCTGTCTGTGCTTACCTTAACCGACGGGGACAAGTAATCCGAGTGGGAGTTGGAAATGCTGGTCAAACCCAGATTCCGCCCCTAGAATTGCCTCGTTATGGTGCTAAACGTCTATCTGGGATTCGCTGTATTGCCACGAAGCTAAAAGCCGAACCTCCGAAAGAATCTAGTCTTACTGCTATGGTATGTCAAAGATTAGATGCTTTGGCTGTGTTGACTCTAACAGGTACAGGTAAATTAAGACAGGGGGGAGGGGCAACAGGTTATGTCCAGAATGCCTACTTAGCTCATCTATTACCCCAGTCAGAGACAAGTTTTTCAGAACAAGGGTATTGGTCGGTATCTGAACCCATGAGCCTCAATAGCTTGAGTGAACAAGACTTTTTGGCTCTAGTTGAAAGTTTAGAAGCAGAATTTGAACGGGAATATGTTGCTCAACAGGTCGATAGTAGTCACGATCGCGTTGTTTTGGTCGGTTTACAAGTAGATCAGGTGAGCGAACAAGAATTTACAGATCGTTTAAATGAGCTTGTGGGCTTAGTTAACACCGCAGGAGGAGAAGTATTAGAAACTATTTGTCAAAAGCGATCGCGTCCTCACCCTCAAACACTAGTGGGAGAAGGTAAGGTACAGGAAATTGCCCTACGAGTCCAAACCTTGGGGGCAAATCTCGTTGCCTTTGATCGCTCTCTTGCCCCTGCCCAAATCCGCAACCTAGAGACTCAGTTTGGTGTGAGAGTAGTTGATCGCACCGAAATTATTTTGGATATCTTTGCTCAACGCGCTCAATCCCGTGCAGGTAAATTACAAGTGGAACTAGCACAGCTAGAGTATATGTTACCTCGTCTGGTTGGTAGAGGACAGGCAATGTCCCGTCTAGGTGGTGGTATTGGGACAAGAGGGCCAGGAGAAACTAAGCTAGAAACTGAAAGACGGAGTATTCAAAAGCGAATTGCTCGTTTACAAGCCGAAGTAGACGAATTACAGGCACATCGCTCGCGGATGCGGAAACAACGTCAAAAACAAGACGTTCCGAGTGTGGCGATCGTCGGTTATACTAATGCTGGAAAATCAACCTTAATCAATGCTTTAACTAACTCGGAAGTTTATGTAGCTAACCAGCTATTTGCTACTCTCGATCCCACAACCCGTCGTTTATCTGTCCCTGATGCAGATACGGATAAAATACAAAATATTCTCTTAACTGATACAGTCGGCTTTATTCAACAACTACCTCCGCCCTTAGTTGACGCTTTCCGCGCTACTTTAGAAGAAGTTACCGAAGCCGATGCCTTAATTCACGTCGTCGATTTATCTCATCCCACATGGTCACATCAAATCCATTCAGTGATGGAAATTTTGGGGCAAATGCCGATCGCGCCTGGCCCAATTTTACTAGTCTTTAATAAATTAGATCAGGTAGATAGCGAAACTTTAGCTAAAGCAAAAGAAGAATATCCTCTGGCTTTATTCATTTCCGCCAGCGATCGCCTGGGATTGGAAACTTTACGACAAAAGTTATCTTTATTGGTTGATTTTGCAGGAGTCGGGGAAAGATGACCTTTTTTAAATTCAAAATTCAAAATTAATTAATTCAAAAATCAAAAGAATAATTTTGAATTAATTAATTTTGAATACCAGCCTCCACCATAATCTTGAATCCGCGTGGTCTTTAATTAGTGGCGAAAGCAACTACTAATTGCGATTTTGAATTGATAATTTTGAATTTTTAATTGGAGCCGTTCACGAAGTGTGACGGAGGCATAGTGACTTGACTTCCAACCCCTTATCAAATATTAGAATTGTCTTAGTTGAGCCTGCGGGGGAACTAAATGTCGGTTCAATCGCCAGGATTATGAAGAATATGGGTTTAAGCCAATTAATTTTGGTCAATCCCAAATGCGATCGCCTGAGTGAAAATGCCAGAAAAATGGCGGTACACGCAGTAGATATATTAGAAAAAGCTCAAATTGTTGATAGTTTGCCTGCTGCTTTGGTTGGTTGTCAACGAGCGATCGCGACTACGGTTCGTTCTCGGAGTGTCCCAATTAAGTTAGAACCTGCGCCCACAGTCCTTCCCTGGCTATTGACACCTGATATTCAGTCGGCATTACTGTTCGGTGCAGAAGAACGAGGCTTGAGTAATGATGAATTAAAATATGCTCAAAGATTTATTTGTATCCAGTCTCATCCCACTTATCCTTCTCTAAATTTAGCCCAAGCGGTGGCTATTTGTGTTTATGAACTTTATCAAGCTTGGTTAACAATCAGTCATAGTCCCCAAGCAACAGTTTTATCTTCATCCCAGACAGTAGAAGAAGCAATTTCAACTAATGCGCCCATAGAAGTCTTGGAAAATTACTATCAAGATCTAGAAGCTATGTTGCTGGAGATTGGCTTTTTGCATTCCCATACAGCCTCGGTCAAAATGGAAAAATTTCGTCGCCTCTATAATAAAGCCAATTTACAACCCGAAGAAGTGGCAATGTTACGGGGGATTTTACGTCAAATTCGCTGGGCTATGAAAAATCAAAACCAATCAGCATCATAATCGCTAAAAGTAATTAATATTAACAAAGCTAATTTTTACTCTTGATATACAAATTGCTTAAGAAAATCAGTAATTTTAGCACTGTAATTCGATAAATAAACTTTTTAAGATTAAATATATACCAAATAGCTGCTTAATAAATGCCAACTGATACAGGAGTTAAGAGTGAATCGCAAAGGCAAAAAGTCTTCTCTTACTAAAGCCCAAACTCTTAAAAATGGGCAAAAAAAACACGGTTTATTTAATTTTCAGCCAAAAAGCATCTCGGCGACCAAAAAACTTAAATCTACCCAGAAAGCAAGCCAACTCAAAGCACTGAGCAATAATCATTCTCAACCAAAACCCCCAGCCGTTAAAAATAATACTGCTCAAGCTCGTATTGCTCAAAAACAGCAACGACAGAATCAGCAGCATAAACTACGCATATCATGGTGGCTGGGTATTTATGCAGTCATCATCACTGTCGGACTGAGTACAATTTTGGGTACAGTAATTTCTCTTGCTAGTTCTTTTCAGCCTTCTACTTCCCAGGCAAACTCTAATAATCCTAGTGCTATAGCGTCTAGTCCCAAATCTCAAGTCCAATTAGACACCTTATTTACAATAACTTCTTGGGGTAGAGAAATTAATCCCCTAAAGCTCAAGCTACAAGAATTGAGCAAACAATATCCAACGCTTGAACCAGAAATTTTTTTGGCTGATTTGGATACCAAGGGCTTTGTCAGTATTCAGGGAAGTAATGCCATTGCTGCTGCCAGCACCATAAAACTACCTATTTTGGTAGCATTTTTTCAAGATGTTGATCGGGGCAATATTGACCTAGAAGAAGAATTAACTATGACTAAAGAGGTTATTGCTCAAGGCTCTGGTGAGATGCAGAAGCAACCAGTTGGGACAAAGTTTTCCGCTCTCGAAACGGCGGATAAAATGATGACGATCAGTGATAACACTGCTACTAATATGCTGATTCAACGTCTGGGAGGAATGGAAGAATTAAACGAAAGATTTATGAAGCTAGGATTGACCACAACTAGGTTACGTAATCCTTTACCAGATCTAGAGGGGACAAATACAACTAGCCCCGAAGACTTAGGCAATTTATTAGTCAAGATTGCCCATGGTAGACTAATTTCCCTGCGATCGCGCGATCGCTTATTACAGATTATGCGTAATATAGTTAGGGATACTTTACTTCCCCAAGGTTTGGAGTCTGGAGCAATTATTGCTCATAAAACAGGTGATATTGAATCAGTGCTAGCTGACGTGGGGATGATTGATATGCCTAGTGGCAAACGCTATATCGCTGCTATCTTAGTTAAACGTCCAAGCAACTCCCCTCAAGCACAAGAATTTATCCAACAAACCTCTCGGTTAGCTTATCAATATTTTAAACATCCTCAGAAAAGTTATTTCTGAAGCAAACTTGATTACAAATCCTTGTTCGCCACAACTACTTAATAAGTTTATCTGTTTGAAAATCCCAGAATAAATGCGATGCGCTCTGCGCTGGCGTAGCCAATCGCTCGTGAGATTCAAGTAGTAGTTGCAAGCTTGATGTGATCTGACCAACTACATTACAAGCTATTTGTTGTTGATTAAATTGTTTCTTGACTAAATCTAAATTTGTAGGCGGAATAGATAGCAAAAATCCATAACTAGGAAAGCATATTAACCAGGTTTCTAAAGTTAGATTGTCAGGATAAATAATACTATCTAAATTTAAAATTGCACCACATTGAGAAGCTTCAATTAACATTAATAATGTCCCAATAATCCCACCCATGCTAATATCTTTACCAGCAGTACAGAGATTATTTTCTGCTAAATAAGGAAGAATTTTTAAATTCTCTTGTAATCGAATTGACTCGGCTTGAGTCGCAGCATTCCAAAAGGGAAATTGAGGGTGCATTTCTCCTTGAAGATCTATCGCAGCAATTAATAAATCTCCAGGCTGGGCGGTAAAACTACTAATTAACTTTTTGGCACGTCCTAAAATAGAGACACTTAAAGCATTGTAAGCACTTTTAAAATTAGTATGTCCACCGACAATTGGCACATTAAAAGCTTGAGCAGCAGCTTTCATTCCTTCTAATAAGGGTATAGCTTTGGTAGTGTCTTCTGTCCAAATTGTATCAACGATCGCGATCGCTCTACCTCCCATTGCTGCAATATCGCTGACGTTAACCATCACTGCACACCAACCAGCAAACCAAGGATCGGTTTCGACTAATAGGTGCCACATCCCCTCGGCTGCGAAAAGTAAATAGCCATCTTGATCGGGAATGGCAGCGCAATCATCGCCAACTGGAATTTGATTATTTGTTTGTAATCCTAATATTTGACTAACAACTTGAATATCTTGCTTTTGAATTATGCCTAATGATTGCTTGAGTTTTGTTGCTAACTGTTCGAGATTCCAAGAAGGGCGATCATCATTGTTGGGGTTTTTTGGCTTAACCATAAAAAACTAATTTACTCGAATTTGTTGACGCCACTCGATAACTGCTTCTAAAGGGTCGCTGACCGTTACATATTGTGCCAACCATGCTAAATCTAGATCTGGTAATAATTGACTTTGTGTTTTTTGTTGATAGTTATTATCTTGCAAACAATAAATTTTAAACTGTCGATCTTGCCAAAACCATACTTCCCCGACACCCAAACGCTTATAAATCTCTAAGGTATCAACACCGCCACCAGTATAAACAACTTCAATTGCCAAATCGGGAATATCTTTATCTGTGCCGATACAATAAGATTTGTCTGGTTCTTTTCCTGCTTGCTGATCTTCTTTACGAAAAGTAGTTGAACCCAATCCCCAAAAACGGATACGATTTTCTTCTAAATAAGCTTCTAATAATCTGCCAATATTTTCTTTATCTGTTTCATGACTACGACTGGGAGACATAATTTCTAAAGTTCCTGACAAATAACCTAGGCGATAACTAGAGCGATCGCCCAATGATCCTAAAAGTGACTCATAAGCTTGCCAAGCAACTCCAGAAGTAATAAATCTCTCTTCAGGATCGCTGTTTTCAAGTTGAAGTTGGAAAAAATCGCTTAGTAATGCAGCCTTCATATTCATTCAGTATCGGTTTGATCGCGTTGGGATTAATCAAATTATAATTCTTCGGTTTTTTTTATAATCAGGGCGATCGCATTAAGCTAAAATGTTTTTTGTGAAGAAAACTAACTGACAGATAACTGTTGTAGCTGCATTGGTAAGACTGGACGAATTTGATTTGTGGGGGGATAGAAATCTAATTCTGCTTCCATTAAATGATGAGGTCGATCGCAGATCATAATTTCTTCTAAGGAATTCCAATGTAGTCTTTGAAAAAACCGCACGTTGGATAGTTGAACCGTAGCTAAAAAGCGATCGCATCCCCAAGTATTAGCAGTAGTTACGGCTTTATTAATTAATCCTTTGCCAATACGCGCCCCACGTCGATAATCTGGATGTACGCCCAATCTGCCCCCATACCAAAGTCGAGGTTCAGGTTCGTAAATTCTGACAACTCCCACAACTTGATTATTATCTACTGCAATGATTGGATAGGCAATTTGATCATATTTATCGCGATCGCTTATTGTGAAAATACCTTGTTCTTGGCAGAATATTCGTTGTCTTAATAAAAAGTAGGCTTCTATTTCTGGTGAATTGGCAGCTAATTTAAACTGGTATTTAGTCATCGGTTATTGGTCATTAGTTATTAGTTATTAGTTATTAGTATTTTCAAAAGTAGATAATGCCGAACAAGCCCCACATTTGGCGCAACCTGCTTTAATATCCTTAGAAAACATTCCTGCCTGGTTTAACATTGCCCCTACTTGTTCATAGATGGCATACATAAACTCGCTGCTAGGGGGTTGGTGGTGAACTAAAGGTGTACCTGTAATGGGAACAAAAGGAACGACGAAAGGATAGACACCAAGATTAATTAAGCGATCGCAAGTACTAGTAATTGTCTCTAAACTATCTCCTAAACCTGCCAAAATATAAGTACTTACTTGTCCCCAACCAAAGACTTTAACTGCTGCTTCAAAAGCTTGAAAATAATAATCAAGAGAGACTTTGGCTTTGCCTGGCATCAGGCGATCGCGTACTTTTAGTTCGATGACTTCTAGGTGCATTCCCAGGTTATCTATACCCGCCTTTTTCATTTTCTCAAACCAACTAAAATCACTGGGAGGTTCGCATTGTGCCTGAATGGGGAGATTGACTCTGGCTTTTACAGCTTGGGCGCATTGGCTTAAATAAGCTGCCCCTCGATCTGTGGTGTTAGGTGTACCTATAGTCATAACTAAATGTTCTACACCATCTAGTCTAACTGCTGCTTCGGCAACTTCGGCTAGTTGTTCGGGAGTTTTTTGAGCGATGGTTTTGCCTGCTGCTAAAGATTGTTCGATCGCACAAAATTTACAAGCAGTATTGTGGTTATTGTGGCGAATGCAGGTTTGTAAAACTGTTGTTGCCAGAACATTATGACTATGTAAGAGGGCGATGTGGTTGTAAGGAATACCATCAGCAGTTTTTAAATTATAAAATTTTGGCTGTTGGGGAAATTTAATTCCTGCTACACCTTCTCCTTCTCGTTCTAAAATAAAAGCTTTTCCATGATTGACTGATTTTGGGTGAAACTCTGCCAGGGTGTAGTGAGATGCTGCTGCGATATCGTTATAAACAGGTATCATTACTGTTGTATCATCTACAGTTACAGCTTTATGATCAGAAGGGCCTGCCCCGCCTTGTCTACCAGATACTCCTATATTGCGTTCGAGCAGTTTTAATCCTTGGGACTGTAATTCTGTAATTAATTTGCGCTTGCGGTTATTAATCATTTTGCTGGCTGTTGGTTGATATGCTTAAAGTTTTTATTAATACTGTTCGTAGCTGTCAGCTTTAAATATTTATTTTTTTATTTTTTAATTACTAAATTGTGATTAATTGCTTGTTAATCTTGGCTTTCTAAAGGTTCTGGAATTAGTGATTTACCGTTAGTAAGATCCTGATTGTTTTGAATTACCAAAGGATATGCTGCTGTTTGTTGCCATACGCTACGTTGGCTGGTATTTACTTGAAGTTGGAATAAATCAGGACGAGAATAATGTCCTACAGAATCCATCATCCGTTTGCGTTTAATGATCAGGGAAAAATCGAGATCGGCGATCGCCATTCCTTCTCCTTGAGTAATAGGTTCGCAGAGAGGGACACCTTCGGGAGAGATGATTGCAGTGTAGCAACCACCAGTTAACACCCGTTGTAAGTTTTCATCGGGACAGATTTCGGCTATTTGTTCAGAACTCAGCCAACCAGTCGAGTTAACCACAAAACAACCAGCTTCTAAAGCGTGATGTTTAATTGTCACCTCGGTTTGGTCAGCAAAGATTTGTCCTACCATTGAACCTGGAAACTGGGCGCAGTGTATTTGTTCTTGCTGTGCCATCAAGCTATATCTAGCCAGAGGATTATAGTGTTCCCAACAGGCTAAAGCACCCAATCTACCAACCGCAGTATCTAGCACTTGCAATCCTGAACCATCTCCCTGTCCCCAAACCATCCGTTCGTGATAGGTAGGAGTAATTTTACGACGCTTGAGTAATAAACTACCATCAGCATCAAAGATTAATTGCGTGTTATAAAGCGAACCCCCATCTCGTTCGTTAACGCCCAAAACAACTACCATCGAACTAGCTTTAGCGGCTTTACTCACCGCCTCGGTAACAGGACTGGGAACTTCTACCGCTTCCTCATATAACCTCATGTGTTCCTTACCCATTAATACTGGGGGTTGAATAAAAGAAAAATAAGGATAGTAAGGGATAAAAGTTTCAGGGAAAACAATCAATTGTACCCCTTCTTTAGCAGCATCCGCGATCGCATTTAAAACTTTCTCTGTTGTTCCTTCACGGCTATACAATACAGGTGATATTTGTACCGCAGCAGCTTTAATTGTGCGTGAATAATCCATTTTAAATAATGAATAATGGACAATTGATAATTGACAATTTAGTAATCGCTGTTAACTGATGACTGATGACTGATTTACGTTGTCCAAGTATCTAAGATAAATGCGCCTTGTTTACGATGCAGCAGAACGATATCTAAAACATCTAAAGGATTAATGGGGGTAATGCCAGGAATAAGAGATGGTTCACCATGTCCGTATAGGGCTTGCAAGGCAAAGCGACAGGCATAAACTTTTCCTCCTTCTTCCATAATTTTGACTAGCTGATTATTCATCGCCTGATGTCCTGGAAAAGCCTCATCACCAATTTTAGGAAAGCCTCTCTGTACTCCTAATGTTACTCCTGGTCCATAAAGCAGTATTGAAGTTTCAAAGCCTTTACGAATTAAGCGCGTAGCCTGTAGTAAATTGACCAAGCCAATGGAACCTTCAAAAGCTACAGTATGAAAAGTAACTAAAGCTTTCTCTCCTGGATCTGCTTGAACATCGGGAAATACTTTTTCTTCGTAATCGACAAAAAAATCACCAGCTTTATGTGCAGGAGTATTAACTTTAGGCATAATTTATCTTCCTCTAAAATAATTACTGATTACTGATATTAGTTTCTAGTTTCTAGTTTTTAGTTTCTAGTTTCTAGTTTCTAGTTTTTAGTTTCTAGTTTCTAGTTTTTTCTGATTACTCATTACTTCTTACTTTTTACTCCTTACTTTTTATTTCTTATTTCTTATTTCTTATTTCCTACTTCGGTCACTGGTCACGGATCACTGTTTAAGATCCGATCGCAGCTGCATTGACAGCCAACAAGTTACCTGGATAGGCATATTGGGTTTTGGCAGCGATATAATCGCAGATATATTCAGCATCCCTGGCTATTCCCGAAAATCTTCCTGAACCCCAGGTATAAAGCCAAGGAAGACCCAAGAAATATAAGCCTCGGACGTTGGTAACACCGCGATCATGATTGGGATAACCTTTCCCATCAAATACAGAAACTTCAATCCAGCTAAAGTCGGTTTGATAGCCGATACACCAAATTACAGAAGTGATATTAGCTTGTTGATAGTCAAGTTCTAATACTTCTGTTTCTGGTTGCCAAACTGGTTGATAAGGGAGTTCAGTAGGGGCAGATATTTGATTTTTGACGATGTATTGATCAATAGTCCTTTTGATGCTTTCCGCTACTTCATCAGCACGATCAAGGTTTTGCTTGAGGTTGGGTTTAAATTCTAAGTTATTGTTTCTAATATCTTTTAATGATCCATATAGTTGCATTCCTTCTAAAGCAAATGTCCTCAAATCAATCTCACGACCACCACCACGACCAGTAACATAGTGATTAGTCTTGGTTCTCACATTCTCTTTATCAGGATGCTCGTTGATAGTTAGATCATAGTATCCCAATTTATCTAACCAATCTACTACATCTTTACCCCGATATTGACGAGGCGATCGCGGTGCGCTACCAACGCAGAGATGAACCTTTCTACGTGCTAAATGTAAGTCTTCGGCTATCTGGCAACCCGATTGTCCAGTACCTACGATTAAAATCTCCCCGTCTGGTAATGACTGAGGATTTTTATAGTCAGAAGAATGTAACTGTAAAACGTTTTGAGCTAATCTTGCCGACATTTTCGGCATTTTCGGCTGATGATAACTACCAGTCGCAATAACAACTTGATCGGCGGTATAGTTGCCCAGGGACGTACTTAATTCAAACAATCCTTGAGATTGATTTTTTCTGACTGATAATACTTCAATCCCTTCTTGAATAGGTGGATTAAAAGATCTGGCATAATCTTTGATGTACTCAACGATCTCATCTTTTGCCATGAAACCATCGGGATCATTGCCTGAATAATGATAACCAGGAAGAGTACACTGCCAATTGGGAGTTACTAAACAAAAGGTATCCCAGCGTTTTTCCTGCCAAGCATAACCAATCTGGTTTTTCTCAAAGATAATATGGTCAATGCCTTTATCCTTTAAGCAATAGCTAATCGCTAGACCAGCTTGACCCCCTCCTACAACTATGACTGAGTAATGCTTTTTCATGGATTAACTTCCAATTTACAACCTGCGATTGATTGAATTTTGTCGCTTCATATTTTTCGGTTGAGTTTTCAACAGATTAGAAGTTGGTCATGGACTATTTTGTATATTTTGCTACAAAACGCTTAATTCTGGCGATAGTTACAGTATCGAGAGGATTTTGCGATCGCCAATTCCATTATACCTGTCACTTTTACCAGGTTATTACTCATTACTTATTACTTATTACTTATTACTTATTACTTGCTCTCCAACCATCAATTCAAAGTTGACCGAGTAGTAACGGGATATCGTCTTAATACCTGTTGCAAATACTTGCCTGTATAAGACTTTTTATTTTGTGCCACTGTTTCTGGTGTACCTGTAGCAATAATGTCACCGCCTTTGTCTCCTCCTTCAGGGCCTAGATCGATTACCCAATCTGAACAACGAATTACGTCTAAGTTATGTTCAATTACAATCAAAGAATTACCTTTGTCAACTAATCGTTGTAGCACATTTAATAAATGATGAACATCATAAAAAGACAAACCTGTAGTTGGTTCGTCAATTAAGTAAAGAGTTTTGCCTGTAGCGCGACGGGATAATTCCGAGGCAAGTTTAACCCTTTGGGCTTCACCTCCAGATAGAGTTGGAGCTGGTTGTCCTAATTTGATGTAACCTAAACCCACATCTACTAAAGTTTGGAGTTTGCCAGCAGCACGGGGAATATTTTTAAAGATTTCTAAGGCTTCCTCTACCGTCATATCTAAAACATCAGCGATCGAGTAATTTTTGTATTTAGCTTGTAAAGTCTCACGGTTATATCTTGCCCCTTTACAAACATCACACTGAACATAAACATCGGGTAAAAAATTCATTTCAATTACATTTACCCCCTGTCCACCACAAGCTTCGCACCGTCCACCTTTGACATTAAAAGAAAAACGCCCTGCTTTGTAGCCTCTGGCTTTAGCTTCGATAGTTTCAGCAAAAATTGTCCTAATTGCATCAAATACCCCTGTATAGGTAGCAGTATTGGAACGGGGTGTACGACCAATAGGAGATTGATCGATAGTAATTACTTTATCGATCGCATCTAACCCTGTAACTTCTCCTAGTTTTTTGGGAAAAGGTACTTTACGACTTAGATGGTGTTTTAAAGCAGGATGAAGTAGTTCGTTGACCAAGGTAGACTTGCCCGAACCTGATACTCCAGTAATACAAACAAAATTCCCCAAAGGAATCGTAATATCAAGATGTTTGAGATTGTTTTGATGACAATCTTTGAGAGTTAAACCAACGGTTTTGCCCTTGCGCCTTTTTTCTGGGGTAGCAATAACGCGTTTACCTGATAAATATGCCCCTGTAAGAGATGTGGGAGAATTTAATAAGGCGTTGAGATCTCCTTGGGCAACTATTTCTCCTCCGTGTAGTCCTGCTTGCGGGCCAATATCGACCACACTATCAGCAGCCCGAATTGTATCTTCATCGTGTTCAACGACAATCAGGGTGTTACCTAAATCTCGTAGTCTTTTGAGAGTGGTTAATAATTTATCGTTATCCCGTTGATGTAAACCGATACTAGGCTCATCCAAAACATATAATACTCCTGTTAAGCCTGCACCAATTTGAGTTGCTAGTCTGATCCGTTGTGCCTCTCCGCCTGAGAGAGTCATAGCAGCGCGTTCAAGAGTTAAATAGTCTAAACCGACATCCAGTAGAAATTGGAGGCGAGATCTGATTTCTTTGAGGGCTAGTTCGCCGATTAATGCCTGACGTTGGGTAAGTTTAAGATTATTAACTCGCTGAAGACAATCACGGATCGGTACACCCACTAAATCATTAATACGATACTGTCCTAAGCTAACAGATAAAGATTCAGGTTTAAGACGTTGACCATTACAAGTCTGGCAGGGTTGATTGATCAGATATTGTTCTAGTTTATTCTTAATCGAGTCGGAGTTAGTTTCTTGATAATTACGCTGCAACATTTTCATCACCCCAGAATAGTGACGATGATAGCCTTTGTTTTGATTACTAAGGGAATCAGACTGAAAATAGATTGCCTCCTCTGCACCATAAAGAATGACGTGCTGTTGTTCTGGGGTTAACTGTTCCCATTTCGTTTGAATTTCAAACCCAAAAGCCTGTCCTACACCATGTAGCAAGGAAAGATAATAAGAATTATCCTTATCCGACCAAGGAGCGATCGCGCTATATACTGATTGTTTGGGATCGGGTACAACTAACTCGGCAGCAAAGGTTTGATGACTGCCTAAACCATGACAGTCGGGACAAGCACCATAGGGAGAATTAAAGGAAAATAAACGGGGTGATAGTTCTTCTATTACTGCACCATGTTCAGGACAGGCAAAGTTTTCAGAAAAGATAAGATTAGTTAAGGGTTGATTGTGATCTTGGGCAGGAATGATTTCAACCTCAGCAATGCCCTCTGCTAGACGCAAACAGGTAGCTAAAGAATCAGCTAAACGTTCTTGAATACCAGTTTTTTTAACTAGACGATCTACTACTACTTCAATGTCGTGTTTATAATTTTTATCTAATTTAATTTGCTCATCTAATTGCCGTACTTCGCCATCAATTTTGACTCGAACAAAACCTTGAGATGCCAAACTAGATAATAATTGCTTATGTGTCCCCTTTTTACTCCGCACTACAGGGGCAAGAATCATAAACTTAGTTTGTTCAGGCAATTCCAGAATGCGATCGCACATCTCATCAATAGTCTGAGGTACAATCGAGCGATCGCACTTGGGACAGTGTGGTTCTCCAGCCCTACCAAATAGTAATCTTAAATAGTCATATATTTCGGTAACTGTTCCCACAGTGGAACGAGGATTATGGGAAGTAGATTTTTGGTCAATCGAGATGGCAGGACTCAACCCTTCAATAGCATCCACATCGGGTTTATCTAGCTGTCCCAAAAACTGACGGGCATAAGCACTGAGGGATTCTACATAGCGTCTTTGTCCTTCGGCAAAAATGGTATCAAATGCCAAAGAAGATTTACCCGAACCAGAAACACCCGTAAAGACAATCAACTGATTACGAGGTAACTCTAAATCAACATTTTTTAAATTATGCTGTCTCGCCCCTTTAATGCGAATGACATTTGTTTCTAGGGAAGATTGTTGATTGTGATTATTTTTGCCGTTGGCTTGAGTACCGTTGCTGGAAGGAGACATATAGACAATGCTTAAGAGTTTCTAAATTATCTTAGCGTTATCTACCTCCTCTGGTTTGAGAAATGCAGTCTCAAAAAGTCCTGGAAGCAAGTTTAGCGATCGCTTTAATTCTGTAACACTTAAATTGCTTGGAGATAATTCTCTTTTTGTTTACGATTATGCCAGCGAACTATACCCAAAGAAGTTTCCCAAGGAAAAATTGCATACCCATAGCCATATTTCTTAACAACAGTTATTTGTCGTTGAATTTCTGCTAAAGACTTTTGATTTCTTAAACTACCAGCGTAAATACCAATTGCTACATCCACCTGCTCATTAATTTCGGCTAATATAGAATTATCGATTGACAGTCCGACTTCTTGGCTGGTTTGGCGATAAAGCTGCATCACTATTTCATTAAATAGTCCTGCTTTTACCCAGGCTAGCCAATCTTGTGAATATTTTTTAATAGCAAACCCTAAAGGATTAGGGGAGAGAGAAATAACTAAATCTGGTCTGATTTTTCTGATAGCTTCTACTACTTTGCAAGTTAAGTCTGTCACTGCTTCAGCTTTATTACCAAATTGAATCGGTATTCCCCAATGATCATCAACTTGAATACCATCAAGCTCAAGATATGATGCTGCAACTTCAGTAAATAAATTTACAAAGTATTTTTGTACTTCTAGATTGGCAGGATCTAACCAATAATGATTATCAATTAGTTTTTCATTATTACTAGTACTCAAAATCCAATCAGGATGCTGTTGAGCCAATTCAGCGTTAGGAAAGGTCATGAAACCGTGTTCATACCAAGCATAAACTTTTAAACCCTGACGTTTCCCTTCCTTGATCGCTGTTTTTAAGGGGTTAATAAAAGGCAATGACAAAAGCTAGTTTCTAGGAGCATATTTACTCGAATAAGTTGTGCCGTTGTTATAGACATCAACATAAACCCGATTATAATTGAGACGAGATAGCTGATGAAAAGCATTATCTGTTAATCCTGTATAGGTTAAAAAAGCATTTCCTACATGACCTAGCCACATACCTTTGATTAACTCAGATTTTTGTGGTGTGTGGTTTGGTGCAGTCGTCAATTGAGTGGAGACGAAAAGAATAATAATTGCAATAGCGAATCTTAAGATTAATTTTCTGAGCTTCTGCTGCAATACACTTTTCAAGATCTTAGATTTGGCTGGAAATAAAGAATTATCATGAACAACAAGCTGTACTTTCTGGAGATACTGCTACAATAACAAACAGATAAATTATTGATAATAATAATCAATTAAGTGAAATCATAAATAACTTTAAACTAAGATTATGGTGTCATTACAACCCTTGGTTTCTGCATTTACTCTAGTTGGCAAATTAGAAGACTTAGCGATAAAGCCGAATGGCAGGGTGAAGTATTTATTATTAGCTGACGAACAACAACAGTACTCGATTCAACTCCCTAAAGACCAGCCTGTCAACTTAAATCTACAACTACAACCAGGATGTAGTTTAAAGGTTACGGGAATGCAAACCCATAAAATCCACAAAGGCAAGGTTGAATACAAAGCTTACGGGATAGAAGTTTTAGAAACACCAGTTGTCAAGCACAGTCACAATAAAACAGCAGCTAAAGTTTTATTTTGTCAAGAATCTACCTGTTGGCATAAAGGCGGAAAAGCTGCTTGTGAGTTACTACAAGCAGAATTACAACAGAGAGGGATAGCTGAACAGGTACAGATAAAAACCACAGGCTGTCTCAAAAGGTGCAAGCAAGCTCCAAATTTGGTTATTTTACCTGAAAGAGTTAATTATGGCAGGGTAAAACCACAACAAATACCGACACTAATAGAGAAATATTTTATCAATTATTAAACTCATCTAATTCAAAATTAATTTCACGTTTATTAAACGGCAAATTGTTATTAGTTGCAGTTATTTCTTCTTGTTCCATACGATTAACTTCGCCAATATAATTTTGCAAAATTTTTGCCATCCGCCGATTATAAAAACGATGCAAACTATAGTTAGCTGTGGCAGGAAAACCACGGCGTTTTTTATGTCTACCACCCGCACCAGGATCGTACATTTGAATACCGTTAGCTATTGCCCATTCAATCGGTTTATAATAGCAAGTCTCAAAATGGAGACAGTCAAATTCTTTTTTACAACCCCAATAACGTCCGTATAAATTATTATCTTTATTAATACAAAAAGACAGTCCAACAGGATCGTGATTATTTTGTTCGGTATAGGCTACTATTAATAAAACGCGATCGCTATACTTAGGATAAAGCTGTTCAAAAAACTGACGAGTTAAATATTTACTACCCCAATAAAATTTATCGCAGGTACTACTATAAAACCGATAAATATCAGTATATAAATGACGAGGAATTTCTGAACCAACATAGGTTTTAGTATATAAACCAGTTTGAACAACAGCTTTTCTTTCACGTTTAATATTTTTACGCTGATTACTGTTAAACATTTTGAGATAATCATCAAAACTATTAAAGTTACGATTTGACCAAATATAGCCATGATGTAACCAGGTTTGAAAACTATTTCGCTCCATCATCGCTCGCCAGTCAGGATCGACAAATAAAAAATTACAACTAGAAAGACGATTGCGATCGCAAAAACTATCAATTGCTGCTACCATCATTTCCGTGATTATCTCTTCATCCTCTCCAGGCGCAATTAAGAAGCGATATCCCACAGCAGGAGTAAAAGGAGTCATCCCCAATAATTTTGGATAATATTCAATTCCCAAACGATAGGATAAATCTGCCCACTGATGGTCAAAGACAAATTCTCCATAACTGTGTCCTTTAATATACAGAGGTGCTGCACCAATTAGTTGATTGTCTCGCCACACGGTTAAATGACAAGGTTGCCAACCAGTACGAGCAGTTGCACTACCAGAGGTTTCAATATTATTCAGCCATTCCCATTCTAAAAAGGGTGTTTGTAAAGGTTTTGCCAACTCATCCCAGTCTGGTTGAGGAATTTCGGCAATTTTGGGTATCCACGATAGAGAATATTGAGGTTTAATTTGCTCAACCATAATGGCGTTTTTAGGCTGGAATATAACTTTTATTGATTATTATTAATATTTAGCCTAATCAATCTTGCCAAAGATTGCAGAAAAAACCTGAGAAATACGTGTACATTTAATTGAGTATTATAAGTTACTAAGCTGTTAATCATTTAATTTACTTGTTATGACTGACGAATTCATCCCAGGCTCTGTCGTTTCACGTATCTAGTACCGATGACTGGGAGACTGAGTGACTTGGAGACTGGGGGAGAGTTTAAGAGTTTTTTCCTTTGGTAAGCATTTTAAACAAGCTGTTGCAAAACCAGTTTTAAAGCAGCAATATCCACCCAAATATCTTCTGTTAAAGCATTTTGATACATCAAATTGCGTAGTGTTGGACAGTCAAAGTTACGTCCGACTAAGTAATAATGTTCTAAATGTAACTGCTGACTAATCATCCAGTAGTCGGTTCTAATATAGTTGGGGGCAAACAGTTCGACAATCTTGGTATCGGGAGAACAAAAAACTAAATTAGTTAATCCTGAACCGTGGGGAGCAACAATAATATCAGCGTTAGCAAATACGGTAACTTGTTCTAAAACTGTCATTTCTTCTAGAAAAACCGTTTGAAACCCCTGATTATGCAGAAATTCACCAACTTCTGATTCATTAACTAGTTGTCGATTTTTAGCTTTGGCTCGACTGATATAAATTTTATTTTGAATATCAGTTTTGGCTAAAGTAATGTGGGGTAAAAAAGTTTGTCTGAGAAATTTAATCGTACCTTGAGGTATCCAATCTAAATAACCAGGAAACGAAGGCACAATCAATTCTGTAGCTTGAACATAACTATGGCGATCGCTTTCTAAAATTTTGTCTGTGGGAATCCCCAAAAGTTCGAGAGTTTCTTGTTGATAGGGTTTACTGATGCTGTTGATGATAAACCAATCGATTTCTTCTAGTGTAATACCATTACGCTGTATTAACTCAAAACGCGGAATAATATCAAACATCCAATGATAGTAAACATGACCAGCTAAACCAGAAATTAAAGCAACTTTCCCCTCGATTTTTTCAACAGGAGGAATACTTTCTAATTCGTAAATTCGGTGTTCAGTTCGTTCTTGATAAGGACATCCTGGTAAAAACCAAGGATAATAACGTGACAAATCTCCCAATAAATAATTATCAGGAGTCATAACTGCGATCGCATTACAGATAATCCAAGAATTTTCCTGTGGTGCAACCCAACTTTTACCTTTGGGAATGGTGACAACAAAAGGTAAGCCTGCTTTTATGGGTGAAGGTAATTCTAGATTACATTGATAAGCATTTTTGCCAATTTGCTGGGGTTGAAAATGTTTGATTAACTTGGTCATGCAACTATTACAGTTAACCCCGCCACAATCTGGATAGAGGGTTTGTCCAGGAATTTTAGGCTGAATTATTTCTGGTTCTCTTGTACCTTGAAATTTGCCACTAATAGCTGAATCATCATCCCATAAGACTTGAGTATAACTAAAGTCTGGTAATTGGCAATCTCGAACCCAATCTTGAGTATAGTGATAGACTTTTTTGGGTAATAAAGATAAGTTATCTTCTACAGCAAATAAATTGGGCAAATTTTGCCACTGTTGAGTGCGATCTATTTGTTGATTGAGAACTGTCTCATAATAGTTGATTGCTTGTTCGGCGTTTTGAGTGCGTTCTAGCACTTTCCCCAACTGAAAACAAATCTGGGGATTTTCTGGCTCAAAGGTTAAGCCAATTTGATAGGTGGCTATAGCTGCATCTAATCGTTGTTGTTTAACCAGACAATTTCCTAGTTTGAGATATAGTTCGACCTCGTTTGGTTGAATTTGTAATGCTCGTTGATAATAATTTTCAGCTTGCTTAACTCCTCCAAACTCAAACAAGACATCACCCATATAACAATAAGCTCGCCACAGATGATGATAGGCTTCAGCAGTTTGCTCGTATTTGAGAGCTTGAAGAAAACGAGCGCAGCTTACTTTAGCTATTTCCAACAAGTCTTCAGGTTCTGAAGTTAAGCGTCTTTGACAGTAAGCATCGATAAAATCAGGCTCCAATTCAATTATTTTGCGCCACTGAGCCAAAGCAGAAGGTAAATCACCAAGTTTTAGCTGTACATCAGCACAATTGCTATAAGCTAAGACATTTTTCGGCTCTAACTCAATTACCGTCTGAAAACATTTAATTGCTTGGGGATAATTACCCTGCTGTTGCCATAACCTACCCAAATTATGATGAACCAAAGCCATTTTGGGATCTAGGGTAATCGCCGTTTCAAAACTTCTGAGGGCAGATCCAGGCTGATCATTAAATAAATAAACTTGACCTAAATTATTGTGTAGAGTCGCCCAAGTCGGATCAAGTTTAATTCCTCGCTGAAAAATGGCGATCGCTTGCTCATATTCCTGTTGTCGAGCATAGGTACTGCCCAAATTACTATAGGCACGAATAAAAGTAGGTTCAATGATAATTACCTGTTGGTAACTAGCGATCGCTTTTTCTAATTCTCCTTTTTGATCGTACAGTACCCCTAGATTAAAATAAGCAGCAGCGTAATCAGGTTTGACTTCTATCGCTTGATTATAGGCAGCAATTGCCCCATCCCAGTTACCTAATTGGTGGCGTACTACAGCTAGATTATATTGCAACTCTGCCCAATCTGGTTTGAGACTTAAAGCCTGTTCATAATGCCAAGCTGCTTGTTCAGATTTTTTTTGTTTGCTATACAGTAAACCCAACTCTGCATATACTTCTGCCTGGTTGATGACAGTACCAAGAGTTTTTTTATAGGTACTAATTGCTTCAGCTAGTTTTCCTTGTTGGGCATAAGCCTTAGCCAGATAAGGATAAAAATCGATAGCATTCGGCTCACTGGCGATCGCTTTTTGACAGATGTCAATCACCTTTTCCCATTTTCCTTGGGCTAGATAAGCTCTAAGATTGTTGCTTGAGGATTCGCCTCTGATCATTGATGGTAATAGGAATAACCCAAACTTAAATTACAAGATAATTCAGACAACTTAACATTCACAATCCAACCCCATTGGAATTAGACTTACCTAGATTAGCCCATATCTCAATCAATTTCATGTAACTTATTTAAGTGAGATACCTAAATATACTATTAGACCCACAACCTATGGTCATGGGTCTTGCAAGCATTATTTAAATTTTACACTTAACTAAAGTAAAGCTTATCGCTTATACTTGGGTTAATAGTTAGATTACGTTACCTAGAATAACTCCCAAGTACCTTTTTGATCGTCTTCTCCTGGAGCATCAATCTGTATATTGAGATTTTTGCCAATATTGATAATCTGCTGATCATCAAGGGATACATAACCACTCTGGCGATCATAAGTGACAGCACTACCATCGGCAACCCCAAAGATTTTGATCTTGTCGGCAAAAGCATTATTTTTGAAGTCTTTAATGATGTCTAGTGAACCTTGTTCGTATTCACTGGCAGAAAATTCAAAAATATCCTCTCCTGTACCACCCTTAAGGGTATCGTTTCCAAAACCGCCGTTGAGGGTATCATTTCCTTCACCGCCTTGAAGGATATCGTCTCCTACAAAGCCTTTGATTGAGTCGTTACCTTCTCCGCCTCTAAGAATATCGTCTCCTGCACCACCATTAATGATGTCATCTCCACCACCAGTGAAAATATTTCCATCCCCTTTACCAATAGTGATGATATCGCCTTTGCTACCACCAATAATAGCAACTGGGGCATCACCCTTAATTTCAATAATATTTGCTTCGTCTTGTTTACCGACAACAGCAAATCCTCCATCTGGGGTTGTCGTTTCTAACAAAGATACCGTGTTATCTGGTGAAATAATAGTTGACATAGATTTAATTACTCCCTATTTGTAATTTTAATTTGACCTGAAAATGCCTTGAATAATTCGGCAATAAAACCCTCGTAAACTATGATAAATCATATTTAATTTATTGCTAGTAAGACTGAATACAATTTTATTAAACGAAAATAAATTTCATACTAACATTTATATATTTTTTTTTATATTTTTGTAAATGTCAAGATTCTTTTAAAAATAAAAAATAGTCGCTTAAGGATTTAAAACACTTAAGTATGATGGAAAATACTTAGAAATTGATTATATTAATTTTAACTATATTTAGTAATTTTTGTTATTTTTATGCAGTTACAGCAATTATATTTATCTTGTTTGTTCTCAGTATTATTGCGGAAAAACAACTTAATATTGAGTACTAAAAAATAATATTTTGGCAATCTCAGTAATATTATCTAAAACTATAAATTGTTAACTAAACTGATGACTGATGACTGATAACTGATAACTGATAACTGATGACTGATAACTGATGACTGATGACTGATGACTGGTCACTGATATCATCCTTCATTCTTCATCGTTTCTATCTTGAGGATGCAATTTTATCCGCCCATCTAGTGGTTTCTGGTAAACGATATTTAGTCAGACAACCCATAACATAATCAATCGCCGTTGCTAAACTGATCTTGTGTCCAATAGATACATAAAGGGGTTTAACCTTAGTGCGCGATCGCAATACCACCCCAATCGTTTCTTCTTGATCTATTAGTGGTTGCCAACTGCCTTTTACTAAAGGCACTGGTTCATGCTTACCAATAAATAAAGATTTAGCTACACCAATTGTCGGCAGATCAAGTAATACCCCCAAATGAGAGGCTAATCCTAAACGACGAGGATGGGCTATACCCTGTCCGTCACACAAAATTAAGTCAGGAATAATTTTTAATTTTGGTAAGGCTGCCAAAATTACAGGAATTTCCCGAAAAGAAAGATAGCCAGGCACATAAGGAAAAGCTGTAGGAATACGAGCGATCGCTGTTTCGATTAACTCTAATTCTGGATAACTTAATACCGCCACTGCTGCTTTGGAAATCTCATAGTTATCTTCAAAGCCCACATCTACCCCAGCTACATATTTAACTTCTCCCAGACAGTCTGAGACAATTACTTGTTTCCTTAATTGTTCTTGAATTATCCTGGCTTCGGCGACATTTTTAACCCAAGGATGAAGCTCATTAATTTTCAATTTATAGCGTTATTAATTTTAATTAGGTACATTTCAACTGTACAGTGTAGTAAGCTCACCCACGGCTAAAAGCGCGTGGGCTTTCGCCAACCGCTAAACCTTGGTGTTTCAGTAGCCCTGAATCTATCGGACAAGCCAATAAATCCGAACCTCGGAGGAGACTTACAACCCCTCCAATAATAGACAAGACATAGCTTGCGTTTTTATCAGCATCACCATGCCAACCACAGATAGAATTAGCACATTTAAATCTTTTTCCGCTTCTCAAACCCAGGTGCATACAAGCATGGCAGGTTTGAGAGCTATATCTAGGGCTAACGGGCAATATCTCAACTCCTTCTATCAATCCTTTGTACTCAAGAAAAGTGCGAAGTTGATAGAAAGCCCAAGAATTAGAACGTCTTCTTTCAGTCTTGTTTCTGGGCTGTTGGTTAGTTCGCTCTCTAATGCCAGTCAAATCTTCAATAGCAATAATGCTATTAGATTTCTTGGCATCCAAGATTATGGTTTTGCTGATGACATGATTAATATGGCGTTGAAATCTTTTCTCCTTGCCCGACAGCCGTTGCAACAGTTGCCGACATCTGCGTCTGCTACTGCGTGTGCCTTTCGATGCCTTCTTTTGGAGATTGGTACGAAGTTTAGAGTACTTATCTCTAACATCGCCTATTTCTTTGCCAGACCATTTCTTATTGTTGGACGTAACTGCTATATAAGTCCGTCCAAAATCAACACCGATAACGTTATCGGCTTGGATTGGATTTGGGGCATCATCCTTAACTTGAATATGAATATAGTAGCCACCATCTTTATGCTTACAAAGTTGTGCCGAAGTTGGTTTATTATCTTTGAGTTTCCCGATTTGGTAGTTGCTCGGAACAAGTGGAATATGCTCTCTTCCTCCAACCAAAGTCAAGCTAATAGCCCAATCCTGCTCTCGAAAAGCAAATATCCGAGCATCATAATCTGCCGATGTTGGTTTAAATTCCTTAACTGGACGTTTCTTTTGTTTAGCAGTTTTTCTGTTAGCACCAACTCTCGCGCAAGCCCTCACAGCCAAATTAGCCGACAAACCATATCTCTCCCTAATGGTTTGATAAACCTGAGATTGAATAGTCGTTTTGCTAGTTATACCTGGCTTAACTGTTTGATTGGCGTAGTTACAAGCAGCAGCAAACATCTCAAGAGTAGCGTCAATCTTTTTGACAACTTCTTCAGAGGGGTTGAGCTTGCAAACTCTTGTTAGGACTGATTTCATAAGCCAGATCATATCACCACGTGATGGCACTTAAAAGGAGCCAGTGCGTTGCGGGGGTTCCCCCC
>CAYMWC010000055.1:0-26277 GCA_964393695.1 uncultured Pleurocapsa sp. | reverse complement strand
TTCCTGTCCTTACCTATGGCGAAACCCCTCAAATCAAGACTGATGATTGGTTATTGAAAGTCTGGGGTTTGGTAGAAGCCAAAAGTTTTAGTTGGTCAGATTTTATGAACCTACCTCAACATAACTTTACTGCTGATTTTCATTGTGTCACTCGCTGGTCAAAGTTAGATGTGCAGTGGACTGGGATTAAAGTTACAGATTTTCTTCAGACAATTAATCTCGATTCCCAAGCAACCCATGTTTTGCAACACTGTTACGGTGGGTACACAACCAATATTAGTCTGGAAGATTTTACCCGACCTGAAAACTTTTTTGCCCATACTCTCAATGGAGAACCTTTACCAGACGAACATGGTGGGCCAATGAGGCTAGTTGTCCCCCATCTCTATGCTTGGAAAAGTGCGAAGTGGATTAATGGTCTGGAATTTTTAGATCATGATGAGTTGGGTTTTTGGGAACGCAATGGTTATCATCGACGGGGAGAACCTTGGGCAGAAGAACGTTATGCAGGAAGGTAATGGAGATTACTTAAAAATTAATTTGATTTTAACTCCACGAACTAACAATTTTAGTGTATATGTAATATTACTGATAATGTGAGTATCTATCTTTATGCTTTCTCTTGAAACTCCCCAAACTCCTGTTGAAGCCAAACTAGCACCAAAAAATCGCATTTTATTAATTGAAGATGAAGACTTGATTAGAGAAATGGTGGTTATTGCTTTAGAAGAAGAAGGTTATGAAGTTTATACAGCTAATAATGGTCGAGCAGCCTTAAATATGTTGCAAAACCCTGATTTAAGTAAAGTCAAATTAACTCCAGATTTAATTATTTTGGATTTGATGTTGCCAGAGGTAAATGGCTTAGATATTTGCCGTTTATTGCGCTACCAAGGGGATATTACACCTATCTTGGTTGTTAGTGCTAAAGCTAGTGAAACAGACCGCGTACTGGGCTTGGAAGTGGGGGCTGACGATTATCTAACTAAACCTTTTAGCATGAGAGAATTAGTGGCTCGCTGTCGTGCTTTAATACGCCGTCAAAGATATACGAGTTCATCTGCTAGTTCTGTCCAGAAATATGGTGATATCCGTCTTTTTGCCCAAGAATGTCGAGTTACAGTACGTGGTCAGGAAGTTAATTTATCACCGAAAGAATTTCGTTTACTTGAGTTATTTATGAGCTACCCTCGGCGAGTCTGGTCAAGGGAACAGCTAATTGAGCAGGTATGGGGGCCTGATTTCATAGGAGATACGAAAACCGTTGATGTCCATATCCGTTGGTTACGGGAAAAGCTGGAAACAGAACCAAGTCAACCTGAATATTTAATTACAGTTAGAGGTTTTGGCTATCGTTTTGGCTAATATTATTAATTGATAATTGATAATGGATAATTGATAATTAATAATTAATTAATGTTCATTTACTGGAGCTTATGGATTAAATGAATTAAATTCATGGACTTAAAAGATTTACCAAAATCCTCGCTTACCAGTGGGCATAGTAGTCATCCAATTAGTCTTGACTTCTTCTAGTTGTTCTTGAGTTAAATTACTATTACTCAAATTAGCTCCACAGAGATTAGCACCTTTCAATTTAGTATCTTTAAAATTAGTTTCACTTAAATTTGCTCCGCGTAAATCAGCACCTTCTAAGTTAGAAGCATTGAAAAAAGTCTTGTTTAAATTAGCGTTGCGCAACATTGCTTGACGCAAATCACAATCAGCAAAATTTGTTTTATTGAGGTCTGCTCCCTGTAAATTAGTTCTAATTAATTTCGATTCATAAAATTTAGCTGCCGACAAATCAGCGTTTTGTAAATCCTGCATACTCAGATCTTTTAAGCCAAAGTCTTTTCTACCAGAGGCATAAAAGCTGATAACTTCTTCTGCCGAGAGTTTTACAGGTTTAGGAGGGGTTTTAGGCGTTTTAGCATCTGAAGCTTGACTATTCATGATCTTAGTGCGTGGATTGCCAGTCTGATAGCTATTTCGTGAGTGGCGAGAAATAGAGGTGTTACTACCACCAGCACGGGATGACATTCTAGTATCCATTCTAGAAGCAGAAGGCGTATTGCGACGGGAAGCAGTAATACCAGTGCGACTGGAGATAGCAGTATTAGAAGTATTGCCCACACTTGGATAACCAAGAAGCATACTTTCCGACAAGCTGTCAATGTGATTTTCTAGATCTAAGGCTTGTAAAGCCTCTTCCGCAGTTTTATAGCGGTTTTTAACTGCCACCTCCAGCATCTTAGTCAATATTTCGGCAAAGCGATCGCTAACCTTAACATATTTAAACCAGTCAATATCTCCAGTAATGGGATCGCAATCCATATTTTTCGGTGCTTTACCAGTCATTAAATACATACAAGTAACACCAAGAGCATAGACGTCACTAGAATAGACAGGGCGCATCGCTAGTTGTTCGGGTGGAGCAAAGCCAGGAGTCCCTACAGCAAAAGCAGTTAGGGCTGTTTGGTTTCCTGCTGCCCCAGCAGTATTGACCTGATTTTTTACTACTCCAAAGTCAATTAAAACCAACTTATCATCTATTTCACGGCGGATAATATTGGCAGGTTTAATATCTCGGTGGATAACTTTTTGCGCATGAATATCTCTTAAAATTACCAGGATTTCTTTTAATACTTGGCGAGCTTTTGCTTCATTTAACACTCCTAGTTTTTTGACTTCCTGTTGCAAATTATCTCCTTTGACAAATTCTTGAATTAAATAAAATTGCTGGCGATCTTCAAAGTAGTCTAGCAGTCTTGGGATTTGAGGATGATTACCAATTCTGCCTAAAGTTTTTGCTTCTCTTTCAAACAATTCTCTCGCCATCGACAGAAAATTAGGGTTATCTGTATTAGGTCTTAACTGCTTGATAACACACAAAGGTTTACCTGGAAGTGCCAGATCAGCAGCTAAAAAAGTTGCCCCAAAACCACCTTTACCCAGTCCTTTAACTAGGTGGTAACGACCATGTAACAGTAGTTTTGACCCACAAGCTGCACACAATTTGGCTTTGGGATTATTAACAGGCTTGGGACAAGATGGATTTAGGCAATAACTCATTCAAAATACCTACAAAGCTCTGTCTAACAACGATGTTTTTAAGAGAGCGAATTCGCTCAATAGCTGATTTTTTTGATGACAATTATATGTTGCCAGCTATTTCTCCACCAGCATATCCTAAATTTTTGAAAATCAGTTGCGAGACGTTACTTATTGATTATTGAATGACTTAAATTTAGCTATTATTCTGTTTAGAAATAAACCGTTAATTTAATTAATTCACCAGCTAGTATTAATTTTCTTGGTCGTCAATCAGCGATCGCCTGTGTGAAGGAAGCGATCGCCCTATTAGCTAAAATAGGAGCTAAATGTGACTTAGCAGCAGCTTACGTGCAGTATGGAATTACTTTACAAGCGAATGAGCAAATTATTGCTAGTCAAGACTATTTTCAACAAGCGATCGTTCTTTATCAGCAAATTCAAGCACCCAAACAAGTAGAGAGAGTAATGGACTTCTTGCATGAGTCTTAGAAACCCTGGTTGAGTTTGAGGTAAGGAAGAAGGAAGAAAAAACGAGGTGACGGGGTGAGAATTAGTCTCCAAGTCTTTAACCTCACAGACTATCCTGACTCCTGTATTCTTTTCTACAAAATGTAACTAATTCTATTGAGATACTTATTTCATAATTCATCATTCTACTTTTCTTCATATCAACTTCTTAATTGCTACATAAAAACAACAAATATTTAAAGTATTGATTAAGCTATTGATTTTTATACCTAGTTAATTTTATATTTTCTAAATAAATTGCTTGAAAATACGATATTTTTGCTCGAAAAACTCAACATATTTTGATCGACTCATAACTTCAATTAAAATAACCAGTCCTACAAAATATTTAATTCAAACTAAAGAGTAATTACTTATGCTTGTTGCACCTAATAAATCCGCTACTATTGCATTTATTGATTCACAAATAGATAATTATGCTGTATTAATTGCAGGGATGCAGCCAGAAACTCAGGTTGTTTTATTGAATTCAAATATCGATGGCATTGTTAAGATTACTGAAACGTTACAGCTAGGTCAATATACAGCAGTACATTTAATTACACATGGTTCACCAGGATGCCTCTATTTAGGTAACAGCCAATTAAACTTAGACACCATAAGTAAATATCAACAAGAATTGCCAAGTTGGTTTCGTTTTTCATCTCCTCATACTTCATCGCTGCTAATCTACGGTTGTGAAGTGGCTGCGGGAGATGCAGGGGCAGAATTTATCAGTAAACTTCAGCAGTTAACAGGAGCAAAAATTGCTGCTACCAAAACTCTGACAGGTAATAAAAATCTTGGGGGTAATTGGCAGTTAGAAACAACTACTGAAGAAATGACAGTTAATCTGGCGATCGCTAAATCAGCTAGATTGTCTTATCAAGGAGTTTTAGCTAATTTTGTGGTTACTACTGCCGATGATGAAGATGATGGCGATGTAGATGGAGATGATTTATCTCTACGAGAAGCTATTGCTGCTGCTAACAATACCTCAGGGACAGATACGATTACTTTTGATAGTGATATTAGTCATATCAGTCTTACCCAGGGAACATTATCCATTACTGATGGCTTAGAAATTAAAGGTTTGGGAGCAGATGCTTTAACTATTGATGGCGGTAACCAAAATTTTGCCGTTTTTTCCATCGGCGATCAAAATCTCCTAACTCCCACATTTACCGTAGCTATGGACGGGATTACGATCACAGGCGGTAACAATCCTGAAGCTGGTGGCGGAATTTATAACCTCGAAAATTTAAAGATTTCCAACAGCGTCGTTTCAGGCAATACTACAGCCAAAGAAGGTGGGGGAATTTTCAACTTAATTGGTACAGCAGAGATTATCAATACTGTGATTAGTAATAACACAGCTACTTATGGTGGTGGTGTTAGTAATTATCTCGGCGCAACTATTCTTAATCGCAGTACTATTTCTGGTAATACTGCTCTAAAAAATGGTGGTGGTTTAGATAACTATGCTGGTGCGTCAGTAGCATTGTATAGTCGAATTGAAGATAACACTGCTGCTAATGGTGGTGCAATTGGTAATCACACAGGAGCGATCGCGGTTGTTCTGAGCGTTGTCTCTGGTAATACGGCTAATAGTAACGGTGGCGGTATTTACAACGAAAACGGCGAAGCGACAGTTACTCTGAGCTACATTAGAGATAACAATGGCAACTTTGGTGGTGGTATAGCTAGTCAGAAAGAAAATAGCACTACTGTAATCAGTAGTAGCATTATTTCAGGTAATACAGCTAATGTTGGTGGTGGCGTAAATAACTACCAAGGTAATGTCAATATTTCTGCTAGTACCATTTCAGGCAACTCCGCTCAGACTGAAGGTGGGGGAGTTAATACATATTTAGGTAATAGTAATATTATCAACAGTACTATTTCAGGCAACTCGGCGAATGAGGGAGGAGGAGTTAGTAACTTTAAAGGTCAAACCGTTCTTCTTAGTAGTACTCTTACCAACAACTCAGCATTCTCTGGTAGTGGTGTAATTAGTTACTATGCACCGACAGCAATTGCCAGCAGCATCATTGCAGGTAATCATAATTCTCCCGACGTGGCAGGGAAATTTTTCGTAACTGCTGGCAACAATCTAATTGGCGAATACCCTTCGGGTACGCTATGCCTACGGCAGCTTCGCAAGCGCGATCGCGGTGAGGTAACTGATTTAATTAATGGTGAGAATGGCGATCTGGTAGGCACTACTGATAATCCTATCGATCCTAAACTGGGAGAATTACAAGATAATGGTGGTTTAACTCCCACACACGCTTTATTACCAGGTAGTCCTGCTATTGATGCTGGAGGAGATTTCGGCATTACTGGCGATCAACGAGGTGGAAATTATGTACGTCCAGTTGGGTTAGGAAACGATATAGGAGCTTTTGAACTGCAAAATCCGATTGCCACTCGCAATAATGATTTTTTAGTGGGTGGTAGTAACAATAATGAAATTCAAGGACTAGCAGGCAACGATACAATTATTGGTCTAGATGCTAACGATCGCCTCGATGGTAATGCTGGTCATGATACTATCGATGGCGGTGCTGGAGACGATACTATCAATGGCGGTAATGGTCAAGATTTCCTACAAGGCGATCGAGGTAATGATTTGCTCAGAGGCGATCAAGGTAACGATACTATAATTGGCGGTGTTGGTCATGACACGCTTAACGGTGCAGCAGGTAAAGATTTATTAGTAGGAGAAGACGGTAATGATTCTCTTTGGGGTGGTCAAGGTCAAGACACACTTATGGGTAATCAAGGTCAAGACACGCTGCGAGGTTATGAATGTCATGATGTTATTGAAGGAGGTGAAGGCGCAGACGAACTTTATGGTGAAAATGGCAATGACATCCTCACTGGTGGCTTAGGTAACGATACTTTGATTGGTGGTGCTGGCAAAGATTCAATCATTGGTGGAGAAGGTCAAGATTTCCTTCGAGGTGGTGCAGGACAAGATATCTTTTCTCTTGATGCTTATGGAGATAATGATCTGATCGTCGATTTTACTAACGGTGTAGATAAGTTTAATTTAATTGGTGAACTTAATTTTAATAGCCTCAGTATTCATGACAATCATAACCATACTGCTGCGATTATTTACGACACTACTGACAATTATGAAATTGTAGCTACGGTAAAAGGAGTGCAGGCTACGGAGCTTACCGTACACGATTTTCTTAATTCTTAGTTCATTGACTAAAAAAACCTTTTATCTTGGAAAGTGACTTGATTGCGATCGCTTTCATCGTCAAAGTCCGATTATTACTGCTAGTTTAATTTGATATTTTTACGGCTTTTTGTTAATCTGCGTCTAATCTCAAAGCAACAGACCAAGATTATTGCTATTGCCAATGGCAGTAGAAAACGAATACCTCGATAAGCCAAAAGTGAGCCAAGAATATCAGAAGCAGAGAGGCTGTGGGGTAGTAAAAAGATAATTGCAGTCTCAAATATCCCAATCCCTCCAGGAACATTGCTCATAATTGAGGTGGTCATAGCGAGTAAATATATACTAAAAAAATCAAAATAAGTTTGACCAGGATAATTAGGAATTAAACAATATAATATTGCTGCTGCGATCGCCCAGTCTAAAGAAAAAATAGCAATTTGACTAATTGAGGTGGTCAATCTGGGAAATAGAAGCGTTTTTTGTTTAATTTTTAAGCGTTTTCTGATCCCACAAAAATAAAGATAAATTCCGATTAAAAATAGGAAAACAACTCCTACACAGCGCATAATTAGCAAATTAAAATCAAAAGATCCTGGTAATTGTAACGGATTAGCAATAAAAGTAATGCTCCCTAAAGTCAAGACTCCTAACCAAAAAGTTAGATTACCTAAAGCAATTATTTTGGCAATATCTTTCGTAGCTACGCCCCAAAAAGAGTAAAAACGATAGCGAATTCCTCCACCAATTAATAAGGTATATCCCGTAGTGTTACTAACAGCATAGGTAATAAAAGTAGTAAATAAAATACGTTTAATAGATAAATGACATTTAAGTTGATAAAAAGAAATTAAATCATAACTACTAATTACTAAATACTCGATAATTGTCAAAAATACTGCATAAAATACTTGTCGCTTATTAATTAGCGATAAACTAGATAAAATATCTTCCAAGTTATAGCTATCTAATTCCTGCTGGAGTATGTAGAGAGAAAAACCAAAAAACAAAAAACCCAAGGTTGGATAGATTAAGCGAGATAAGCGATCGCGATTCATCAATCAGTAATATAGTTATTAGTTAGTAGCTTTAGTCAATTGATACTACTCGTTCGGGATAATTGGTAAAAATACCATCTACCTGTAATTTTCTCATCAGACTAATATCTTCAGATTGATTAACAGTGTATACCCATACTTGTAAGTTTTGCTGTTGCACAGAACTTACTAATTCGGAATTGACAAAATCTAAGCTAGCAATAACGATATCTGCCTTCAATTTTTGGGCAATTGCTAAATATCTCCAGGGTAAACCATAAATTAACATACCAATTTTAATCTCTGGTTCAAGGGTTTTGACTTGATTTAATTCATAATGATTAAAAGAAGAAACAACAAAGTCTTGATAAGACCATCCTTGTTGAATATATTTTTGAATTAATTTAACAACTAGTTTAGCCGTATTCCTGCCCTTTAATTCAATATTAACTATAGCTTGTCGTTTCACTGTCTCCAAAATTTCTTTAAGGATAGGAATTTGTTCACCTTTGCCAGCATCAAGAGAACGCAAATAAGCCAGACTTTGTGCTTCCACATAACCTCTGCCATTAGTAGTTCTAGACAAAGTGCGATCGTGAATTACTACTAAGTTATTTTCAACGTTATAAACATCAATTTCAATCCCATCAACACCTAAAGCTAATGCTTTTCTAACTGATAACAAAGTATTTTCTGGCTCATGTCCCATTGCGCCTCGATGTCCAATACAGAGCATAAAAGAAAGTAGAAAGTAGGAAGTAGAAAGTAGAAAGTTTTTTTGGGTAATGGGTAATAAATAAAACCATCACGCTAATTTAGTTGTTAGTGATTAGTAAAAAAACTAAGAACTAAAAACTAAAAACTAGAAACTAGAAACTAGAAACTAGAAACTAGAAACTAGAAGTAATTAATTCAATTAATACTTCTCCCATTTGCTTACAGCCTACAGCCTTCATTCCTGGTGACATAATATCGCCTGTACGGTAACCTTGATCCAATACTTGGTTAACTACAGTCTCAATTTCATCAGCAGCAGCAGCTTCATCTAAACCGTAGCGTAACATCATCGCTACACTAAGTACCTGTGCTAGAGGATTAGCCTTATCTTGTCCTGCAATATCGGGGGCTGAACCATGAACAGGCTCAAACACTCCAGCACCATCGGCAGACAAACTAGCAGATGGTAACATACCAATGCTACCAGTGAGCATAGCAGCAGCATCCGAAAGAATATCGCCAAATAAATTTTCTGTAACGATCGTATCAAACTGTTTGGGAGCGCGAACTAACTGCATTGCTGCATTATCTACGTAGAGATGACTGAGTTCAACATCACTATACTCTTTTGCCATTGCCGTAACGCGATCGCGCCACAGTTGCGAGACATCAAGAACATTCGCTTTATCTACTGAGCATAATTTACCTCGACGTTTCTGAGCAGTTTCAAAGCCAACTCTGGCAATGCGATCTATCTCGCTGACGCTGTACGCCATAGTGTTAACACCACGTTGTTCTCCTGTTTCGGTGGTAAAGATACCTTTAGGTTGTCCAAAGTAAATTCCGCCAGTTAATTCTCGCACTACCATAATATCTACTCCCTCTACTACTTCTCTTTTGAGGGAAGAAGCATCAATTAGCTGTGGTAAAATCGTTGCTGGTCTAAGATTTGCAAATAACCCTAATCCTGATCGCAAGGCTAATAATCCCGTTTCAGGTCGCTGCTGGCGGGGTAAATTATCCCACTTATAGCCACCAATGGCTGCTAACAACACTGCATCACTTTGACGACAGGCTTCTAGGGTAGCTGCTGGTAAAGGTTCGCCCGTTTCATCGATCGCAGCACCACCAATTAAAGCTTCCGTAAAAGTTAATTCTAAATTATACTTACTAGCGATCGCTTTTAGCACTTGTACCGCTACTGAAATAATTTCGGGACCAATCCCATCCCCTGGAAGTAAAGTGATTTTCTGCTGTTTGGTCATGGTAGCTATGTTAATTATTGTTTGAGACGCAGTTTGGCAACAGCTAATAATTTAACATTTAGCAGTAATCAATCTACAAAAACAGTTTAAAAATCTATTTGTAGGTGAATGCCTAACGGGAGTTAATATAAAATTACTCAGTAAGAGCTTGCCGAGTTTGTCAATCTTTCTTGAGTTGACCATTTATTGAACATTTATGAGTATAAATATAGAAACAGACTTAAAAGAAATTTTAAAAAATCTTGAAAATAAACTGGACAAAGTTTCTGATGACATATCTGAATTAAAAACTGATACAGCAGTCTTAAAAGCCAATCAAGAAAACATTAAAGAGCAACTATCAAAGATTGACGGTACTCAGAAAGCTCAAATATGGTCGTTAATTACTTTAGTGCTTGCTACGATTGGAACTTTGACGATAGCTTTGTTTAAGATGAAGTAAATGTATAAACAAAATGTGATTGGCTACCTCAGTTCGTAAACTGTCGCAATCAATAATTTAGTCTATAAAAATTAAATATATAATTAAAAGCGATCGCGGAACTTCTTGCTTATTCCTTCTTCCTTCACCTTACAATCTTAGCAATTACTCTCTCTTCCCCCGATGCAGTAATTTCAACGAGAGATAATCCTTCTTCTACATTACCCTTTAAATACATTTCACCAGCCAACTCACCACCTAAATCAAGATTACCTAAGAGTTTTTTAGTTGCAGGATCAAAATTAAACTCTAAATAATTACCTGTAACCACACCGTTAACTATATTGTTGTAGGTTGCAATTAATTCTCCCGAAGGTTGATAAAAGCTAATTGTTAATGTATCTAAAATCTGAGTTTTGCCTGTTCCCTGTTCTTTAATTGGGGTAAGATCTGGGGTCTGATCGTAGCTAAAAGTAGTTTTAATTATATGTCCTGTGGTGCTATAAAGTTGTAATTTTTGGGTGATAGCGGTGGCTGGGGCAATAAAATATAAGCTGATAGCCAGAAAAATAACTAAATTTGTGACAATTCTGACAAAAAAATTTAAATCATTCGCCATACTGGTACTGATTAATGTTGTATGTTGCTAACCTACAATTTATTGATTAATTTAGATGATGAATCAAGCAGCAAAGTACAACTAAAGAAAGAATGTTGTGAAATTGACTTCATGCTATATTAAGAAATATTAAATTATTGTGTCTTTTTATTGACATAACGATTCTAAGAACTTTATCTCGCTAAGAGGGTTAAATTAAAATATGGTATTTGCGGAAACAACAAACATTGCCTTACAGTCACTAGCGTTCGATTTTTTCCGTAAGTCGGCAGGTAGCTGGATCTCTCAAAGACGTTACTACAGTTTAAATAAAGATGTTGACCCTCAAGAAGTAGAAAGCTTGCTTAATATTTCCTTTTTGAACCAGGGCGCACCAGAATTAATTCAACTAGCCCAAAGCCATAAATTAGAAAACTTAGAAGCATTAGTTTGTGGGACAAAGGTAACTTGGTCAAGCAATTATACTAATGAGAATCGTAAACCTGTAACTGGTTCAACTGTATTTGGTATTCAAGGAAATATTTTATATCGCGATCGCGGTTTTGCTACTTCTGAGCCTATTATTGCCATTTGCTCTTTTGCCAATTCTGAGACAATATGTTTACGCACCGAATACAACGCTAATGTTTTTGAGGAAGAAATTAAGTTAGTCGGGAGCAAATATCGCACTAGACAAACTATTATCTCCCGTGCAGGACAAGAAATCACCATTGGTCAATATTTAGAAAAACGAGTCTAGACGCTGATAATCGCTATTTACTCGAATAAAGGTTGTTCAAATATACAAAACACAATAAACGGTTTAATTTAAGATAAAATCAGGCTTAAAACTAAAATTATCGAGGAAGATGCCTGAGACAAATATTGCGATCGTTGGCTGTGGTTTTGTAGCCGACTATTATCTAATAACCTTAAGGAATTATCCCGAACTTAAAGTTATTGGTGTGTATGATTGTGACCAAAGCAGAACAGCGAATTTTTCCCGTTATCATTCTGTTCCCAGCTATAATTCGCTAGAAGAACTACTGTCAGACAAACGAGTTGAATTAGTAGTTAATCTTACTAATCCCAAAAGCCACTTTGAAATCAACCTAGCTTGTTTAAAAGCCGATAAACACGTTTATTCGGAAAAACCATTGGCGATGGAATTAGAAGAAGCAGAAAAACTAGTAGCTATTGCCGAACAAAAAGGACTTTATCTCTCTTCCGCCCCCTGTAATCTTTTAGGTGAAACTGCACAAACCATTTGGAAGGCATTAAGGGAAAAAAAAGTTGGTCAAGTTTACTTAGTTTACGGTGAAATGGATGATGGGCTACTCCACAAAATGCCTTATCAATCTTGGGTAAGCGAATCAGGAATTCCTTGGCCCTATAAAGATGAATTTGAAGTCGGCTGCACCTTAGAACACGCTGGCTATTATCTCTCTTGGTTTCCTGCTTTTTTTGGACGAGCAGAGAGTGTTACCGCCTTTAGTTCGCCTTTAATAGAAAATAAAACAACTGATGTGACTCTAGATGTCAACGCTCCTGATTTTTCCGTCGCTTGCATCAAATTTGCTTCGGGAGTAGTAGCTAGGTTAACTTGTGGGATCATTGCCCCTCACGACCATACTTTGCAAATTTTTGGCGATCAGGGCGTACTGGGTACTAAAGACTCTTGGTTTTACAATTCTCCTGTTTCTATTCGACGGATGTTTAATATTAGACGCAAAATGATTTTGAGTCCTATCAAACAACAATATCCCCTTGTCGGTAAGAAATTTAAAAAATTTAATTACCGCAGTGCTTTTCAAATGGATTTTGCTAGAGGTATTGTGGAATTAGCCGATGCAATTCATCAAGAGCGTCCTTGTCGTCTCTCTGCCAGATACTCTCTTCATGTTAATGAGTTAGTTTTAGCAATTCATAATGCCAGAGAAAACAATTGTACATACACAGTTAAATCTACTTTTGAGCCACTTGAACCTATGTCTTGGGCTAAGTAAAAAGTCAAAAGTAAAAAGTCAAAAGTCAAAAGTCAAAAGTCAAAAGTTTTAAAATAAGTTTGATATGTCAACAAAATTGATTCGTTGGGGAATACTCGGTACGGGATTTATTGCTGGAGAATTTGCCAAAGGACTAAGTGCAGTAAATCAAGGACAATTATATGGTATATCCTCCAGAAATCCAGCTAATGCTCAAGCTTTCGCTCAAATTTTTCAAGTACCGCGAGTCTACGAGAGTTACACCGAGTTAGTTAAAGATCCAGATATAGATGTGGTCTATATTGCTACTCCTAATCAAACTCACAAAGATCTGTGTATTCTCTGTTTAGAGGCTGGTAAACCTATTCTCTGTGAAAAGCCTTTTACTCTCAATGTCCAAGAAGCCCGCGAAGTAATTGAAGTAGCGCGTCGTCAACAGGTGTTTTGTATGGAAGCGATGTGGATGCGTTTTATGCCGTTAATTCAAACAGTAAAAAGCTTGATCGAAGAGGGGGCAATTGGCAATGTCAAAATGTTAACCGCCGACTTTGGCTATCCCTTTGCCTATGATGCCAACAACCGCTTTTTTGCCCCTGAATTTGGTGGTGGGGCATTACTTGATCGTGGGGTTTATGGAATTTCTTTGGCTTATTATCTTTTAGGTGAACCATCAAAAATAAGCTCTCAAGCTGCGATCGCGTCTACAGGGGTAGACGAACAGTCGGTAATTATCTTTAATTATCCTCAAGGAGAACTAGCTGTATTATCTCAATCACTTTGTACTTATAGTTCTAATCAAGCAGTAATTATGGGAACTAAAGGCAAAATTACTATTGAGGAACTATTTATTAAGCCCGAAAAAATAGCAGTTGAATATTTTTCACAATTAACTCAATCCTATCCTTCTCCCCTCATACCCCTTAGTTCTAAACAAAAATTAATTGCTGCTATTAAACAAAATCAATTGCTTAAGCGTTTATATCTTTTAGGCTCAGATTTACTTAAGTCAAAGAAAATAACGATTCAACCGTTAGCAGGTAATGGTTATAACTATGAGGCAATAGAGGTTATGAACTGTTTAAACCAAGGTCAATTAGAAAGTAAGATTATGCCTTTGGAAGAGACATTAAAAATCATGGAGATTATGGATCAAATTCGCACTCAATTTTGAGGGTATAAGCCTTCTTTCTTCTTAAATAATCGTACCTATTAAAACTAAGATAAATGCGCTCAATCCTATTAATAAAATCAACAAAACTTTAGTGGTGCGATCGCTTTTAGAGAGAATTTCTGAGTAAGATAGTTCGTGTTGCTGAAGCAGCAAAAAGGAATGGGGACTAATTAGAAAAGGAAATATTTTATTTAAAAGCAAGCGTAGTAAAAAATTAATACTCCATAATCGTTTTTGTAAGACATTTTGATTGTATTGCCAAGGATAACTAATTTGTACCAAGCGGATTAAAGCTTGAATATCTTTTTGGCGTAAGTTTTGATAGCGGGGAAGTGCTTGGGAAAGATTATCTTTAGTTTCCGCTAAAGTCTCATATAACAGATAAACATCTTCCAATGCTGAATTGACTCCCTGTCCGATATCGGGAGGAAAACAATGAACTGCATCTCCCAACAAAATTACGGCTGTTCCTTGATTATTCTCAGGTTGTCCCCAAATTCGATATAATCCCGAACAATACTGCGGTAGGGGAAACATTCCTCCTTCACTGGCAGTAAATCTCGCTATTTCTTGGTGAGAAAGCATTTTTTGTAGAGGAATTTGAGGAAAAGCTTGTTTGAGAAAATTTTCTATTGCTTCTGGAGTTTTTAATTGCCAAATTTGATGATCTCGATAGGTGATAATATTAGCAGTTCTAGGTATATCGGGATTTTTGAAAGGTAGTAATCCTAAAGAAAGTGCTTTTTTAGGTTCTGTAAAAACCGATCTAATACCATAAGCCATTGTTGACTTTGATATATCTTCTTTTCTTTCTGATAAGGGAAATTGAGGCGGTAGGGTAAGAACTTTGTATTTTAAACCTGCACTCGGAGAGTCAAATTGCTGCATTTTAAAATTATCGGATTTGTCTTGTTCCCATTGATGCAGAGTTTGACGCACTACAGAATTTAAACCATCACAACCTACTACCAAATTAGGAGTCAAGGTAAATTGTTTTTGGTCTACAGACTCAGCAATAATTTCTAAGCGATCGCGCAGCGTACCCGAAGGGTAATCGCCATTTTGTTTGATTTCTCTGCATTGAGTTTGAAATAAAACACGAACTGAATCTTGCCAATATTCTAGAATTTCTTGATAAAGTAATTCTACAAAGGAAGCTCTAGGCAACCAATAAGCAGTTTTACGACTAGAATCAACAATGGGTAATTTGGATGTTTTGCGCGTACCGTCTTTTCTAATTAAAGTAAAATAAAAATCGGTGCTAGGAACACTTAAGTCGGCTAATTTTGCAGTTAAATGACATAAATCAGTAAATTTTTGCCCTCTACCATCAATTTGATAGCTAAAAGATTTATCAGGTTCGTAATAATCTGCCGATGGTCTTTTTTCTAAAACGGTAATATTTTGCCAGCCTCTTTTAGCTAGCATTAAAGCTGTTGCCATTCCTGCAGGCCCGCCTCCAATAATTACAGCGTCGTTTGGATGTGAATTGTTCATCTTTAATTTTTATCTCACTTAATTTTAAGTTTAAATAGACAATTTACCGTTAATCTAGATAAGGTAAAGTTACAGTCAGGACAAAAGTTGTGGCTTTCAAAATTGGTTTATTAGGATACGGTACAGTCGGTACAGGCACAGCAGAAATTATTCTTGATCCCGTAGGACGTAATAGTCTGCTACAAACAATAGAAATAGCGAAGGTGGGAGTAAGATCGCTCGATAAACTGCGATCGCCTGAATTACCTCCAGGAGTTTTAACGACGGATTTAGAAGCAATTGTTACCGATCCTGAAATTGCGATTGTGGTGGAATTGTTAGGTGGTTTAGAGCCATCGCGATCGCTCATCCTCAAGGCAATAGAACACGGTAAACATATTGTCACCGCCAACAAAGCCGTGATTGCTCGTCACGGAGAAGAAATTTACACCGCAGCTAATCAAGCAGGAGTCTATGTATTACTAGAAGCTGCTGTAGGCGGTGGTATTCCCGTAATTAAACCCCTTAAACAGTCTTTAGGGGTTAATCGTATCCAAACTGTAATTGGGATTGTTAACGGCACAACTAACTACATCTTGACCCAAATGACAGAAGAGGGTGCAGACTTTGACGAGGTTTTAGTGGAGGCTCAGAAACTAGGCTATGCCGAAGCCGATCCCACTGCGGATGTTGATGGTTTTGATGCTGCGGATAAGATTGCGATTTTAGCAGCGATCGCTTTTGGCGGCAGAATTAAACGGGAAGATATCGCCTGTGAAGGTATTCGCCAGATCACCGCTACTGATATTAGCTATGCGGATAATTTAGGTTTTGTAATTAAGTTACTAGCGATCGCTAAAGCTAATCCAGACAATGATTCTCTTCAGGTTAGAGTTCATCCTACTCTTGTTCCCAAAGATCACCCTCTAGCTAGCGTTAACGATGTCTACAACGCGATTTTAGTTGAAGGTGAACCAATAGGACAAGTAATGTTTTTTGGGCCTGGTGCTGGTAAAGGAGCAACGGCTAGCGCAGTCGTTTCAGATATTATTAATATTGTGAGCATTTTGCAAACTAGTAATACTAGTCAGCAGCTAGATCCACTCTTGCGTTGTTCCCATGAACACTTTAAGCAACTCACTCCAATTGAAGATATTCAAAGTCGTTTTTACGCTCGTTTTCTCTGTCAGGATGTTTCGGGAGTAATTGGTCATTTAGGCACTAGTTTCGGCAATTATAACGTCAGCTTAGAATCAGTAGTACAGATTGGTTTTCGTAATGAGTTGGCCGAGATTGTAGTTGTTACTCACGATGTCCAAGAAGGCAATTTCCGCCGAGCCTTAGAGGAGATTAAAAATCTAGAGACGATCAACAGTATTCCTAGTATTCTCAGAGTACTATAGTTATAGATAATCTGGATTCAGGAGTATGAACAGAACCAAATCTGCCCCAGCATTTTGGCAACAACTAATTCTTGTAGGTGTTGGTAGTTTTAGCCTGATAGTTTTACTTTTGGTACTAGGAATTTGGCGAATCAGTGATCGCGCTGGCAATTTTCTAGCTAGTTTTTGGCAACCACAACCAATTCAACCTCAAATTGCTAACTCAACTTTAATTATTGAGCGCATTCAAAATCTCCAAGAGCTAGCTACTACAGTCCAGACAATGGAAACTATCGTCCCTACTTCGGCAGAGCGTAAGTTAGGGGATATTTCTATTGCGACTACCCGTCTTCTCTATATTGCTAGAGGGGAAGTGAAGGCTGGAGTTGATTTAGGTGAGCTAAAAACTACCGATATTCGAGTTAGCAATCATCTCTTGGAAATCAATTTACCACCAGCCAAAATATTAGATAGCAAAATCGACGTGAATCATTCTCAAGTTTACGATTACGATCGCGGATTTCTTAATTTAGGCCCTGATGTTGCTCCCCAGCTACAAACTTTGGCGCAGCAAAAAACTTTAACTAAAATAGAGAATAGTGCTTGTAGTGAAGGTATTTTAATTACTGCCAACCTCAGAGCTAAAGAAACTATTACACAGCTTTTAACCAATACTGGCTATCAACAGCTCAAAGTTAACACCACCCCACCCAATTCTTGTGGCACTATTATTAGGTAGTGGGCGCGGAATGCGTCGCCCCGCAAGCCCTGGAGGTCACCTCCAGGGAACGGGGCGATAGTAGGTAATAGGTTATTTTTCTTGGAGTTTTTTTGTGATAGCAACCAAGATTTTAATTATGATTTGCACCTCCGTCAACAGATCAGAAAACTAGTTTTTTATCATTAATTCAATCCAATATTTAGTTTCCGAAGCTTTTTTTAATATTATTAAATATTTTGATAAAAAATCTTTGTTAAACTGAGCATAAACTACTTCACCGCAATTAGCTTCAACGTTAGTATAACTCCTAAGAAATTGTTTTAATAAAACGACAGAAGCACTATTAAAGTTATTTTTTTAAATTTATTTCTGCATATGTTTTAATAATTCTACTAGCTAATCTTTTGCTTCTTTGTTGAATAGTAATGTTACTATTATTCATAAGTAAAATAACAAAATTGTATTTTTATTTTAATTTGTAGTATTTATTACTACTTATTACTTACTATCTACTACCCACTACCTACTAACTACTACTTACTAGTAAAGCAATATGGCACGTAGCTCCTTACAGTTAAACAGTGAATGGATCTCAAAAGTCGAGGAATCTCTAGCTACTCAGCAATTAACCCAACGGACAATTGCAGAACGTTTAGACATCTCACGCTCTTCTGTCTCGAAATTTATTAACTGTAAGCCTGTTGCTTTGAATACCTTTATTCGCCTCTGTCAAGAGTTAAACATTGACTGGAATGGTGCTTCTCAGCCAGAGAGGGAATGGAACGATCAAATTGCCAGTTTTAAATTTAAACACGATCGCTTTAAAGCAAATCCAGGCGGGCAAATCCCTCCTCAAGAAATTATTGGCAGGGAAGAGTTAATCATTGAGCTTTGGGACAGACTCAGGCAACAAAGCTTAATTTTTAGCGGTGAAAGACGGATCGGCAAAAGCAGCATCCTCAAAAAAATGAGTGCTAAACCGCCAGAAGATATGTTACCGATCTATCGAGATCTTGAAGGAATTAGAACGCCAATTGAATTTGTGACAGGAGTTTGGCAGGATACAGAAACCTATCTCAGAGATACTGGTACAACTAGAAGAGTAAGGGAGTTTTTAAGCGAATTAACAGGAACTTATTTTAATGCTTATCAATTTCCCCCAATAGCAGCAGAACATTGGAAAACTTTACTTACCAAAACTATTGAAGATTTAGTGACACTGCAAAATCAGCAAATTGTCTTAATTTGGGATGAAATGCCTCATATGCTGGGAAATTTTAGCGATGAGTCAGCTATGTCAGTTTTAGATATTTTGCGATCGCTCCGCCAAACTTATCCTGATGTCCGCATGATCTTTTCTGGTTCAATTGGTTTACACCATATTATTAAACATCTTCAGAAAGCTGGCTATAGCAATGATCCAACTAATGATATGTATTCTATCGATGGTCAACCATTGACTTTAGAAGCTGCGATCAAGTTAACTATTAATCTTCTGACTGGGGAAAAGATACCCGTGTTTAATCTTGAAAAAACTGCCGAGGAAATTGCTCTAGCAGTTGACTGCATTCCTTTTTATATCCATCACTTAATTAATCAATTAAAAGGCGCAACTAGCGAAATTACCGCAGAAGAGATTATCACTACCGTCAATGAATCTTTACGCAACCCTTTAAATCCTTGGAAATTGGATCACTATCGCGAACGAATTGATAATTATTATGGTGAGGTTCAAAAGCCTTATGCTCTTAATATTTTAGATATTCTCTCTATTAATCCCCCCACCTCATTCTCGCGACTATGGCAATATCTCAAAACTGAACCCGACACTAAAGATAAAGAAACCGCCAGAACTGTTTTAAGACTATTGATGAAAGATTATTACTTAATTCAAGAGGATAATTTATCGGGTAGTCTGTATTCTTTTCGTTATCAGTTGGTACAAAGATACTGGCAACTATCCAGAGGTTTATAAATTATACCTCTTGCATAAGTTTTACCAGCTTGAGGATGAAATGTAGAGGGGTAGAGGAGGTAGAGAGGTAAACTACTCTACCTTCTGACTAAATTTCTAATTTATTATTTGATTGTATTTAATTTTGTCTGAACTTTTTCCACCACGTTAGCAGGTAAAGGAATATAACCTAATTCCTCAGCATAAGCTTGTCCATCAGTTAATGACCAGTTGATTACCTCTTTTAGAGCTTTGGACTTATCGGCATTGTCATAATTTTGATATGCCAAGAGCCAAGTATAACTAACAATAGGATAAGAGTTTTCTCCTTCAGGATCGGTTATAAAAGCACGTAAGTTTTCGGGTAAGGTGACTGCACTTAAAGCTTGAGCAGCAGTTTCGCCAGAAGGAACAATGTATTTTCCTGCTTTGTTTTCTAAACTCGCCATGGAGATGTCCTGCTGTTTGGCATAGCCGTATTCAATGTAGCCAATTGCACCTTCAGTTTGCAGGATTTGTGCCGTTACGCCTTCGTTGCCTTTTGCTCCTATTCCTGTAGCCCACTCAACGGTTTTGCCCTCACCAACTTTTTCTTTCCACTCAGGGCTAATTGCACTTAGATGTTTAGTGAAAACGCCAGTAGTCCCACTACCATCAGAACGATAAACTACAGTAATGTTGCTATCAGGTAAAGTGGCATCAGGGTTTAATTTGGCGATCGCTGGATCGTTCCATTTAGTGATTTTGCCTAGTAAAATATCAACATAGACTTGGCGAGATAGTTTTAATTCCGTCACATCAGGCAGATTATAAGCCAAAACTATGCTACCTGCGGTCATTGGTAACATAGTTACACCTTGCTTAACTGCTGGAATTTCTTCGTCAGTCATGGCTACGTCACTAGCACCAAAATCAACAGTGCCTTGAGTAAACTGCTCAACCCCTGCACCACTACCTACAGATTGATAAGACACTTTAATGTTAGGATTTTGTTTATTATATTCCGCAAACCAGGTTTGATATAAAGGCGCGGGAAAACTCGCCCCTGCACCTGTTAAAGATGCAGATGTTCCACCAGCATCACCACCACCAGCAGCAGGTTCAGTACCAGCATCAGGAGCAGTTGGTGGGGTTTGAGTACCACCGCAGGCAGTAAGACTAAGAGTAAGAGCAAGTAAAGGAGCTAACCAAGCCTGTTTTTTAAGAGAAATTGTAGAAACCATATATATATTTATCTTGTCTTTCCAGTTAAGGGGTGTAAAAATTAGATAGTTTTATTACCTATCAGTTGAATCAATTGCTTGAGCAAAATAAGTCCAAAATAGACTTTCTGTTTCTCTAGCTACATTAATTTATCTTGTTTCTATTACTTATAGATGAAGAAAAGATTAACAAAGAGTTAACTAAAAGTTATCGATGCTCTGACGGGGTGACAACTAGGTTTAAAACAAGACAGCAATATTGTAAAAAATGCTGCTGCTGGTGCGCGCTATCCAGAAGCAATCATGAATACTATTAATCGTTGATTTTGGTAAAAATACTTCAACAAGCTAATCTGTTTTGATTAATAAGAGCAGAATTTTTTCCTGTTGGTAGCTCAACGGCATTACTAGGATTCGGTAAATTTTGTTCTAAAATCTCTACTTCTAAATTGACTTTAATTAAATAAGAACCTGCTTGATTATTTAACACTTTAGCTATTTCTGCGGTTAAATCAGGACGTTCTCCTGTGATGGGATTTCTGAGAATACAACGCTCCCAATCAGCACGAGCTTCTGGGTTAAGGTTAAGAATATAGTGTTTATTCATAAAAGTAATTCTTGAGTTTAATTAGTACTATTATACCATAATGTTGAATAATTAATCAATAAATAATCTCCAGACGCATAATGAGAACGAAAACGTCATATTCTAAAATTAAGGAAGACTTTAGGCTCAGGGAGATAATAGAATGCTAGCCAACAACATATATAAATGGTTTCGGGAGACTGGAATTTTCATGTTGGCTGCTAGTTTAGCTATTAGTCTCAATCCTCAGCGAGCAATAGCTGCTGAAAAAATTATCTTTAATTATGGTGCAACAAGCCAGTCAGTTTCCCTTTCAGAACTACAAACTTTTGCTGACACTGGCGAAATATCTTCTTCATTAGACTTTCTTTTAAAGTTTAGTAAACAAAATCCTTTCACAATTCGTTGGATACTAACACAAGAATTTCCTGCCAATACTAAGCTGATTTACGACTTACTAAATACTGCACCAGGAGAATATGTCTTGTCCCAAACCAGTCATGTTGTTACTTCTAAATCTGAACGAGCTAACGTTCAAGCCTTGAGAGGAGCATTAGTAGCTTCTGCCAGTGATAATAACCTGATTTCCCTGATTGAGTTATTAGAAAACTACCCTACTCAAGAAGTTTATGTTAATGGCAAAATACTAGCAAAAGCCCGTAGTAACCTCAATCAATTTATTGAAGAGACGAATAAATATATCCAGATACCTTTAAATTTACTAGCAAATTAATCAAATTATTATTCAGCAAGGATTTCCATCTCATGGCTTATATTATTCCCAGAAAAAGAGCCATAAGATTGTGAGAGAAATATATTTAAGTTTTAATTTTAAATGTTGACATATCCCGAGAAATCCTTAAAAGCGAAACCAATTTCTGCTGAAGAACTTAAAAAACAAGAACGAATGCGTGATGTCAACTTGTTGTTGCAGCAAATGGTAGAAAGAGAAGAAGTAGCTTTCAAACTCATTATTGATTGTCTGATTGATGTAGGTTCAATTAACTATGCCAATCAGAAGTTGCAAAATCCTACTTTAAATAAAATGATGAAGATGTTAGTAGGTTATATTAAACCAATAGCTCGTATAATCGCTTTACGTTGGCTGAAAAAAAATCTTCCTAATTTACTTACAGCTTGGCTAGAATCAAAAGTTTCTTTCAAACCAATACCTATTAACGATGAAGAAGCTGTAACTGGCGAATTAGAAACTGTTCCGATAAACAAAGATCAAGATAACGAGCAAAATATTTAATCATATTGGATTTCAGTCTGAAAATTATTTAACAACATATACAATACTTCATATACTCCGATGTAAAGATACGGAGATAGTAGTTAGTGGTAGTCGTGGAACTGTTCGTTTACCAGATTTGATGGTGCTGACAGAAGATTTAGCTGATGATCTTTATCATAGCGATCGCAGTACTATTACCATTGATATCCTACCATCAGCTTTAGTAGTAGAAGTGGTTTCTCCTGGAAAAGCTAATTATGATTACCCTTCGGGTACACTGCGCAATCGGGATTATGGTTACAAAAAGTCTGAATATGCAGCCAGAGGAACGCTAAGACTGTAACCAATTTTCTGATTGACATCCACTACTGCCATAATTGAAATTTCTAATCCCTTCTCTGATTTGGTTTTAATTACAAAGACTTCGATCTTGTCGGTCAACTTCTGGACTATGCTGTAGATAATCTTTTATCCAGTTACAACCGTATTTTAAAGAGTTTAATTGGAGAATATTATCTAAACTCCAGAGAATGATTTTACTATCTTCCCCCACCGTCGCTAAAGCTTGACTATCGGGACTAAAAGCTACTGACCAAATAGAGTTATCTTCTGTCTGTAAGGTTTGTAGATGTTCCCAAGTTTGGTTATTTGCCTGCCAAAGTATGATTTTGCCATCGTCATCAACACTGGCTAGGTATTGCTGGTTAGGACTTAGGGCAATACCTTTAACCGCAGTATGATGTTGTTCTAGAGTTGTTATGAGGTTTCCAGTTAGATCCCAAATTTTAATAGTCTGATCTTCGCTACCAGAAATGATTTGCTGGTCATGAGTGATCGCTGTCCTAACTGCATCTTGATGTCCTTTGAGAGTATGTAAAAGATTCCCTTGAAGATCCCAGATTTTAACTATATTGTCTTCACTAGCTGAAACTAAATGTTGATTATCAGGATTAATCGCAACATCCCAAACTTTTTGTCTATGACTTTTCAAGGTATGAAGTAAGTTACCCTTAATGTCCCAGATTTTAATTAAGTTATCATCCCCACCTGTCACAATTTTCTTGCCATCAGGACTAATATCTACTGCCCAAATAGCAGAGTTATGAGCTTTAATCGTCTTAACTGTATTATTGTTAGCTTGCCAGATTCTGAGGGTTCGGTCTGCACCAACTGAAGCAATAGTTTGATTGTGAATTGCTACATCATAAACTTCGGCAGTATGTTGACGAAAGGTTTTGAGAAGAGTCCCTGCTTGATTCCATAATTTGACAGTTCGATCATCACTAGCAGAAGCAATTAATTGGTCATTATAGTCTAAGGCGATCGCAACATCTTGATGACCAGACAAGACTTTTATAAGATTATTCTCAGGCTGCCAGATTCTGACGGTTTTATCCCAGCTAGTAGAGACAATATTTCCATCAGGGGTATATGTCACATCCCAAACTCGGCTAGTATGTCCTCTAAGAGTAGCGATTTCTGTACCGTTATTATCCCAGATTTTGAGGGTTTTATCGGCACTAGCTGAGGCTATCTGATTATTGAAGGGATTTACTGCTACACCATAGACTGGTGCAAGATGTCCTCTAAGAGTAGCGATTTCTCTGCCGTTACTATCCCAAATTTTGAGGGTTTTATCTCGACTCCCAGAGATAATTTTACGTCCATCGGCAGTTATGGCTACTGCACGTACTCCTTCTGTATGTCCTGTAAGGGTTTTAATGAGTTTTCCTTGCTGCCAAATTTTGAGAGTCTTATCTTCACTAGCGGAAATAATTTTATGATCTGGGGTAATGATAACTGCTTCGACTGCTGCGGTATGTCCTGTGAGAGTTTGAATTAGTTTTCCTTGCTGCCAAATGTTGATCTTGCCGTTGACGCTACCTGTAATAATTTGATGATTGTTAATGGCGACGCTGTTTACTGGTTGAGAATGTGGGAGTGTATCGATTAACTTGCCATTGTGATTCCATAATTTAACTGTGCGATCGCGACTGGCAGAGGCGATAATTTTATTGTTAGGACTAATTGCTACATCTACTACCCAACCATTATGACCTTTTAATACCCGATAGGGTTGCCATCCCGTAGCGTCTTTTTTCCAAAGTCTAACGGTGTTATCTGTGGCTGCGGTAGCCATCAGTTTACCATCGGTAGAAATAGCCAGATCGTAAAGGTGATCGCTGTGTCCTAAAAGACGGTTTTTTTCTTTTATTTCGTATACTATTTGTTGCAGGGCAGTATCTACTTCCTGAGTTAGGTTTTGATTAACTATTAGAGATTTATTGAGTTTTTGTTTGGCTTCGATCGCTGCCATTAATCCATCTAGTTTTTGGTTAGAAGCAGATAAAGCAGTACTAGATTGAACTAAAGCACTGATATTACTGAGGTTAGCCTGACGAGATTTGAAATAAAATCCCGTAATCATTGCCAGAGAAAAGAGAATAAATAGTCTCTGCCATCGGACTAGTTGTTTCATTAATTTAGCTTCTTGAGCTAATTCAGCCTGTCTTTGTTCTTCAATTGCCATTAATTCACTTGCTTGCAAGAAATCTCTTTCTATATTGGTAATACTATGTTTTCTTGCCCAAGTTTGTCCCTCAGCTAAGGCTTTTCCTCGTAATAAACGAGAGTGATCTTGACATTCAGATTGTAACCAAGCTGTGATCGCATTTTGATAGGGACTAATGGCAGCTAATTGTTTGGCAACCCACTGCTGATTAAAAATTTTTTCATAAATGGGATTACTGACTTTTAATTGACTTTGTCGTCTAGTAACCAAACCACTAAGACGCAATTCAACCTGTTCGTCGCTACCATCAATAATTATTTCTTGCTGGTTAAGAATACTGTAATAAAGAGTCAGGAGTCTAGCTTTATTTTGTTGATTATTTAACAGGCGATCGCGGATAGTTTTAAGATGTTCTGGTTCGTCTTGTATTTCCCAATTATCGACTAGGCGATGTTGAATTAGTTGCGGAATATTTATCTGTTCTTGAACACTATATTTAACTACTAGATAACAAAGTTTTTGTGTTAAAAACGGCTGCCCTTTTGTCCAGTCTAAAATCTCTTGTAAAATTGCTTCTGGGTGTGAGAATTTACTATTTAAACCTGATATTAATGGTTGAGCTTCGGTAAAAGTAAAGCCTGTAAGTTGAATGTCTTTACCAATATTAAAAGGACTTAATTGTTTGTCAATTCTGAGATTAGAAGGAGTTGCTACACCTAATAAACAAAAGGTTAAACGTTGATATTGTTTTGATTCAACTCTCAGTTCATAACAGTTACGAATTAAAATTAAAAATTCATCCCGAAAATCAAGATTAATAATATTATCAACTTCATCCAAAAAAATAATAATATTTGCGGTACAGTTAGTTAATAAAACATCTTCAATAAAACGACTAAATCTTTGTACTGGGGACAATTCTAAATGCGATCGCCACCACTCAAGATCGTCATCAATTCCTGTAGTTAAGCGTAATCTTCGCCATAATTCCGCCAGTAAACCACCATACCATTGTTCGGCTGTAGTAAATCTGCCTAAAATTCCTAAGTCGATCGCTACACATTTAAAACCTTCTTGAGCTAAAGTTTTCATTGTCCTTACCCTCAGACTAGACTTACCCATCTGTCGAGAGTTAAGTACATAACAAAACTCTTGTTGTTTTAAAGCATCATAAATATCGCGATCGGCTTGTCTGGTAATATAAGTTGGATGTCCATAACGCAAACTTCCCCCAACTTTATAAAAGTCAAACATTA
>CAYMWC010000054.1:0-26577 GCA_964393695.1 uncultured Pleurocapsa sp. | reverse complement strand
AGCTCTTAGCTCTACCCCTGTTAAGGTGAGCAAATGTACTAATGAAGCTATAAGAGAAGACGATTCGTAGAAACATGAGGATGTTTGGGATCGTAAATTGGTTTGGGTTTGGGTTTTTTCTGACCTCTAGTCGAAGAAGAAAAACGTTTAAGATTAACCAAAGCTGCCCATTGCTTGAGAGTCTGAGCAAATTCAATTGTACTCATCTGAAGATAAGGCAACCAAAGTGAAGCAGGTAAAGCGATAGCCATACCTCTAAATGTGCCTTGTACTTCTTCTACCAAATAATAATCAGACAAACCAGCCTCAATCTTGCCGACCCCATGTACCGATTTTAAAGCTGCTTTAACAGTAGAAAGAATGTTAAAAGCAACGATTGCAAGACAAAAAACGAATAAAGCAGCTTTGGGATAGCCTAAAGTATTCAATTCACAGTTAAACGTATCGGTAATTACTTGAAACATTCCTTCGATACTCCATCTTTGAAGATATAGTTTAGCTATCGTAGTCGCATCTGCTACCGAACTTGGCAAGTGTGTCAACAGAGCCACTTCTGTATCACCATGCCTAGTCGGTTGATGCAGTTGAATTACGACTCGGCGCAGACTCAAACTAGCATCGTCATAATTAATTTGAATTTCCTGTTCAAACACTCGACCAGTTTCAGTTTCACCGATTTCGTTTAAAGGGGAAAGCTCTTGGTATGGAATACTTTTATGCTCTCGAATAATAAAATAACTCTGACGTTGAGCAATGCCCGACAAAAATTGGCGCGTACAAAAATTACGGTCAGCAATCCAAACTTGTTTGGCTTTAACTGTTTCTAAAACCGATGGCAGTAAAGACCTTTCTTGGGCATGACCATCTTCGTTGAGAAAAACATCTACGACTAACATCTGTTGTGGATCTAGTACCGCAATTGACTGACCTGGTAATGGTCGCGATAAATTATTTTGCAATACTTTTAGTCGATGTTCGGTTGCCCCCAGATGATTTCCATCACTAATTCTTAAGTCATATCCTGAGAGTAATTCTTCACTTCGAGCTCCTAATTCTGTCACTACTGGTTGAAGATGTTCGACGCTATATCGCACTAAAGCTTGAGAAATTCCTAATTCCATGCCGTTGAGTTTTCCATACAATGCAGGACGCGAAACCCCCATCGTTTTTTCTAATGCCTTATATGCTGCGCTGACTGACGGATGAATTCCGCTTACTACCAAGCTCATTAAACTTACAACATTAGAAAATAACAACTCTCTCGTATATTGTTTGACTGCATGAGCTTCAAATAATTCATCTAATGCTGACGGCTCAAATATCCGTTCCATAATCCCTCTAACCATTACCGTTACAGGTGTAGCTTCGACAAATTGAGAAAAAATGGCATCGATCATCACGTTACCTGCTTGAAACTGCTTTCGACTCTTCTAGGATCTCATGATTTAAGGCGATCGCGCATATAGTACGCGTGCATCGCGTGCATCGCGAAGCGTAGACCTTCAGGCTAATCGCCTGTCTTTTTATTAGTACAAACGCTCACCTTAACAGGGGTAGCTCTTAGCTCTTAGCTTTTAGCTTGTTACTCATTACTTGCTACTTGCTACTTGCTACTTGAATAACTGATGACTGTTTAAACGACGGCAGGCACTTTTGACCAAGCTTCGACTCGTTCTTTAATTACCTGCATCTGGACTCTGGTATTGCGATTGAGGAATGCTTCTAATTTTTCTACTGACCATTCACACTCTTCCGTCGGCTCAAATTTCTGAACCCAAGTCATCACTGTTCCAACGTTTTGGGGTAACTCTTCATAAGTCCAGTAGATTTTCATCACTTTAAAAGGAAAGGCTGATTTAACTCTTTGTGCCTCTGCCTTTTTACCTGGTTTATCGATAATCCGAGTAGAAACCCAAGTACGGGAAGGACGTTCTCCTTCAGGAAAGGTAGTCAGTTGAAATGTTACTTTGTTGCCATCTCGTTCTAAAACTTTAGCTTCTTTATATTCAGTAAAAAGCTGAGGCCAAAGTTCGATATCGTTGGTTAAATCGAAAACAGTATCAAAGTCTTTTAAAATTACGATGGTGTTGTGAGTGTATCCTGGTAATTCTGACATAAGATTTATTGCTCCAAAATTGCAGTATTTATGTATTGCCATGTCAATGTTTAATTGATGGACTAGGGAGATTTGAGTAATGAGTAATGAGTAACGAGGTTTAGCTATTGTTAGTTACTTGCTACTTGCTACCTACTACTTACTACCTAATTACCTACTATCCCCACTGCCCTCACCCAGCTAGCATCTAGGCCTTTAATATTGAGAGGAAAACAAGCGACCTGAAAGCCTGTAGGGGGAAGACGATCAAGATTGGCAAGCCGTTCGATTTGAATGTATTCCCGTTCGCGTCCGTAAAAGTGAGCAGGCCAAAGATAATTGCGATCGCCAGTTTTCCAAAAGTCTTCAAGCATAGTTACAAAGGGGCGATCAAATCCATAGGTATCAATCCCGATTACTTTAATTTCTTGGTTGACTAGCCATTGGGTTGCCTCTCGACTCATCCCTGGCGCATCACTAAAATACTCTCGTTTACCCCAGAGTTTATCTGTCCCTGTCCACAGTAAAACGATATCTAAGGGTTGCAGTTGATGGTTTGCCTCCTCAACGGCAGTTTTGAGATCCTCGACGGTAATAAAGTCCCCAGCTTGTTTGTGGGTTAAATCCAGACGTACCCCAGGGCGATAAAACCAATCTAAAGGTAGCTGGTCAACACTACGAGAGGGTTTACCTTCAGTTTCCAAACCATAATGAATTGGTGCATCAATATGAGTTCCCATGTGGGTAGGTAAGGTAACTGTATCTAAAGTAATAAAAGCGCGATCAGGAAAATCTTCTATTTCTAGGCGACGAGGATCGGATTTTGCACTATTACGTGCTTCTACCTTGGCGCAAAACTCTTTTGCCCCCTGATGATGATCAAGTCGTTCTACTTCGATTTTCAAAGGTTCGGAAACCGAGTTTTCCACGAGGACGCTAAGATCGACTAACTGCACCGTTGGAAGTCTCCTGTGTTTGTAAATAAGCTTCAATGTGGGGAATAGCTTCATCAAGAGCCAAGTTAGTATCGGTAATGCCGACAATGGGCAATGCTAATAAAATAGCAGCGATAATTTCTTCTTTTGTTGCCCCTTCTTCCATCGCCCGTTCGACATGAGTGCCAATGCCTCGCAGTCCCCGATGAGCAGCAAAAATGCCCAAAATAATTAGCTCGTTAGTTCTCATATCCAGGGGAGAATATTCCCGCGCCGACTTAGCTAGATCAAAAAAGCTTTGAGCCACTTCGGGGGCTTCTTTCATCATGTTTTTCATGTTAATTATCTCCTTCTAAAATAATGTGTCCTTCTTTGGGTGATGGTGCTAATGGGCCAGAGGCAAACACCACCAAAATTTCTTCATCGCCGACGTTATAGATCGAGTGGGCTTTTCCTTGGGGGGTTAGCACCGCCTGACCTGCCTGAAAATCCACATCTCCCACTCCCTCAACCACAATCTTTCCCTGACCACGCAGAACATAGAAACATTCTTCGCTATGAGGATGAGCATGATTTAAAACTTTGCCACCGACGGGGACTGTTGCTGTTCCCATGATCATTTTGGTTGAACCCACGCTGGTGGGGGAGATCAAGACGTGGATTTGTCCACCTCGATCTTCGATAGTTGCAACGTCCTCTGGGCCTATTGCTAGTTTTTTAGTTTGAGTTGTTGTCATTATTGATTTGATAATTAATTGTTTGACTGCACTAACTGACGGGCTTTAAGTAAAGATTTTCGATGGATTTTGCCTGTCGGGGTGCGAGGTAATTGCTCTAAAAAGTGAATTATTTTTGGGGCTTTAAAGTGAGGTAGATTAGCGCGAGCAAATTTACGCAAGCTATCTTTTAATCGTTTTGATTCTGTAAAACCTGACTTGAGACTAACGTATGCCACAACTTGAGTTAGATTTTGTCCTCCATCAGATTCGGGCACAACCGCTACATCTAAAACTGCTTCGTGCTGAAGCAAAACATCTTCAATGTCAAAGGGCGATACCCATTGACCACTAACTTTGAATAGGTCATCTTTACGTCCCATATAGAAGAAGTAACCATCTGCATCGCAGAGATATTTATCTCCAGTCCGCATTGTATTGCCATAAATCACCTGGCGCGTTTCTTGGTGGCGATTCCAGTATTGCAGCATCAGGCTTGCTCCCTCCACCTGAAGATTGCCAATTTCACCCTGGGGCAAATCCAAACCGCGATCGTCAACTATGCGTACGTCATAACCAGAAACAGGTTTACCACAACTACCAGGGCGACATTCTCCCAAACGATTAGACAAGAAAATGTGCAGAAATTCGCTAGTCCCAATTCCCTCACAAATTTCTAGACCGAAGGTGTCATACCATTTATTCCACAAGCTTTTGGGTAGTTGTTCGGCTGCGGAGATACAGAGTTTTAAAGAAGAAGTATCTAAAGGAGACATTTCTTGAACCGACCAAATTCCCGAATAAATTGCTGGAATGGCAAAAAGTATTGTTGGTTGATAGCGATTGAGATCGGCAATAATGTCAAAGACATTAGTAGCATCAGTTAATACCGACGCTGCGCCAACTGCCATTGGCATATATAGGGTATTACCCAAACCATAGGCAAAAGGCATTTTGGCCACTGAATAAATAATGTCGTCTTGATGTAGCCCCATAGTTGACTTAGCATATTCTTGGGCGCAGACTGCCATACTGCGATGAAGATGAACTACACCTTTAGGTTTACCTGTACTGCCAGAAGTATAGAGCCAAAAAGCTGGTTCATCTGGGGATGTGCGGGCTGGGGTAGGTACATGATCTATTTGGTCTAGTTGTTGCTGGAAGGGGTTTTCGCCGTCGGTAAGAATAACCTGATGCAAAAATTCAGAATTATCCAGGGACAGTTTTGCCTGCCATTCTTGGTTGGTGATTAAAATTTTGGCTCGACAATTTTGCAGGATATATTGAATGTCTTCAAGATTACAAGCGGTATTAATCGGTACAGGAATTGCTCCCATCCAAATTGCTCCCCAAAAAACAAAGACAAACTCAGGACTATCGGGTAATAAAATAGCAATGCGGTTTTCTCTTTCTAGACCAAGTTTGGTTAGTAAACCTGCTGCACAGCAGACTTCTTCGTTAACCTTGCGATAACTATAAACTTCATCTCGATAGTAGAAAGCAATTCTTTCACCGTTTTCTCGCTCTAAGTTGGGTTTGAGAAAGTAAGCTGCAATATTAAAAATATCAGGTAGTTGTTCATAGGATAGATTCATGGCTTCTCTGGAGTTATTTGGTGGCATTACTGAATCAAAATTTCCAAAACAAGATTAGGATTTTTTAGTCAACGATAAAGCTGACAGCTAAGAGCAAAAGCATTAAAATTATTGAGTTCATAACTTCAATCAGCAATGCCTATTTAGTAAGCAAGAACCTGTACTAAGACGTAGTCATTACAACTTGACCAGCTAGCAAGATAATTGGTGTAACCTAGCCTGTCGGCTTGTGACTTAGCTTTGCCGTAAAGATTGATATTGACTTGAAAATCAGACACAATGGCTTCGATTTCGTGCCAGTCAATGCCAGCTAGGCCAGTACCCAGAGCTTTCCCCACTGCTTCTTTAGCAGCAAAACAGACAGCAAATTTTTGATAAGGATTTGGGTCTGACTGGCAGAAGTCGATTTCGTCAAAGGTAAATAACAAATTTAGGGTTGCTCGATCATAGCGATTAATTAACTGGGTAATTCGCTCAACAGAAGCAATATCGATGCCAATTCCCATTCCCATGTTCTTGCTGGAAGTTCTGGAAGTTTCAGAGAAAATCGAACAAGGAGTAGATAGCTTCACTATTTGAATGTTATTGATGTTAAAGTGACTATTGTTATTTCTGCGGAACAGGGTTCGCGGTTTGAGGGGTGCTTGTGGGAGTGGCAACATGATTGTAATTCTCGAAATTCGATTGGGCGATCGCTTTAGCAATTTGGTCACTAACTTGAGCTAAGGTCATATCTTGACGTGATTCCAGCTTGATATTGATACCTAAACGTCGTTTTAGCCCCAGAGAAATATCAACGGTTTCGGTGGAATCTAGCTGTAAATCTTGGCGAATTGAAGCTGTATCGGTTAGTTCTTCGTCGGCAAAGCCCAACTCGATGAGAACGTCTTTGAGTGCAGGATCGATCATTGATTAACCTCACAAAATATAAAAAATAAACTGTTATTTGCTAATAACAAAAGAAGCATTGACACCCTCGCGAGCGCGAGAATTAACTAGTGTGCGAGAAACTTGGCGGGATTGAGCTTGGGTAACAAAATTTAATTGACAGCCTTGATCGGGATTGAGCTTGCGCATTACGGGTAATTGGCCTGTTGACATTGCCATCAAGCTACAGGCAACTTCGGTAGCACAACTAGCACCGTAAAGATGACCAAATAAGGATTTGGGTACGGTAATAGGAATATCTGGGGCAGTTTCAGCAAATACCTCGCTAATGGCTTCTGCTTCTAGGCGATCGCCATTTTGGGTTCCACAGCCTTCCGCAAATACGACATCGATATCGGCAGGGGATAAGTCAGCAGTCTTTAGAGCTTTTTTCATTGCCCGTTGCAGGTGAACTCCGACCGTAGGGTTAATATCGGTGGTCATAGCACTCGAAGTTATTTCACCGTAGATTTTTGCCCCTCTGGCAAGGGCGTGTTCTTCGGACTCTAGTACCAACACTGTACTACCTTCTCCTAACACAATTCCTGATCGCTCTTGGTCAAAAGGCTGATAAGCGGTGTCTGGATCACTAGCAGCACTAATTTCGCCAGTTTCGTAATAGCAAACCATGCCAAAGCGAGTGATCGGGGCTTCTGATCCGCCTGTGAGAACTACGTCGTTATGTCCCTGTTGAATAGACTTCACCCCAAAATAAAGACCACTAGCCCCACTAGCGCGATCGCAAACAAAGCTTTTACTATAACCGCGAATCCCATAGCGAATAGTTACATAACCCTGGGCAGCAGTAGGAAACCAAGCAGTTGCCTGCCAAGGATTAACCATAGTTGCACCATCGTTATATAGTTCGTGAAAACCTCGTTCGCAGATATCCCAACCGCCAGCATTATTACCAAACCACACCCCAACTCGATAGGAATCTTCCTTTTCTAGATCAAGTTCTGCATCAGCTAGTGCCAAATCACTGGCAGCTAGAGCATAGTGAGTAAAGCGATCGGTTTTAACCACCAGACGACGAGGAATAAAATCCCCTGGTTGAAAGTCAGAAATTGCCCCTGCTACTTTTGTAGGAAACTCAGTTGTATCAAAGCGATCGATTTCTTTAATGGCTGATTTTCCCTCGGTCATGTTCTGCCAAAATTTGTCTTTACCAATCCCCGAAGGATTAATAACTCCAATTCCCGTAACGACTACTCTTTTATTCATCTTGGTGCTTATTCGTGACAAGTTAAAAAACTACGCTGTTTATCAATAGGTTTTAAGCTATTAGCTTTTGAGGCATTTTATGCACTCTAATTACTTCATTAGTCACTGTTGGGTTTCATTCTTCAAACGCCACAGCCTCAACTCCAGTAGGTTTTAGCTTCCGTAAGATTGCTGCCGAGTGAATTCCCCCAAAACCAGAAGCGGTTAACATGGCAGTATTTACTTCCTGTTCTCTGGCAATATTGGGAACATAGTCTAGATCGCAAACTGGATCAGGAATTTCATAGTTAGCAGTTGGATGAATTGTGGAAAGCTCGATCGCTCCCAAGGTAGCAACTACCCCAACTAAACTAGCGGAAGAAAGGGAATGTCCAATCATCGACTTGGTAGAACTAATCGGCACTCGATACGCCTTCTCTCCCAATACGGTTTTGTAGGCATTGGTTTCAAAAACGTCATTTTGTGGTGTTGAACTACCGTGAGCGTTGATGTAGTCTAATTCTTCGGGGTCAACTTTACCTGACTCTAAAACCTTTCTAACTACCGCAGCCATAGGAATACCGTGATCGGGCAGATCGGTCATGTGAAAAGCATTGCTGACGCTGGAATAGCTTACAACTTCAGCATAAATATGCGCTCCTCTAGCCAAGGCGTGTTCTAATTCTTCTAGAACCAAAACTGCTGCTGCTTCCCCAATCACAAACCCTCCTCGTTTGGCATCAAAAGGACGTGAGGCTTTAGCTGGTTCACAGTCGGCTACGGATAGAGAGCCAATAACGTCTAAAGTAGCATAGGTCAAACTAGTCAGAGGAGCTTCGGTAGCACCTGCCATCATCACCTTCATTTCGCCAGATTGAATCAGTTCAAAACTCAATCCCAAAGCGTCTAATCCCGCTGTACAGCCAGTAGAAAGAGAGGTGCAGTGACCTTGGAGATTATACTTGCGTGCTAACAAAGCAGCAGAATAATTAGACATACCTGCGTTATAAAAATTCTCCCCTGTCTGCACATAGCTGATTTCTTCTGTGCCTCGATTGGTACACTGCTCATAAACCTTTTGAATATAGGGAGTACCACCAATTGCCGAAGAAAAGATTGTTCCCAAAGTTTCTGGATCTTCCTGGTTGAGATCGATTTTCGCATCCTCCCAAGCTATTGTCCCTGCACATACCCCAAACTGAACCACTCGATCTTGTTCGACTAGGTGTGCAAATTCTGTTCCTGATGTGTGTTGAGACAGATCGAAATCTAAAACGCGACATAAAACCTTACTGTTGATGCCCATCGCTTCCATTTCGGGATCGGCGGTCAAAAATGATTCTCCCTGAATCGCATTTTTCCAAAACTGTTCTTTGCCGATTCCTAAAGGAGCGATCACTCCAATACCTGTAATTACTACTCGTTTCATGTTTTTTTGGCGATAAAAATAACTAGATTGAAATTTTTAGTGATATTCAAGCAGCAATGGATTCCCGTAATTTGGCTAATTCGACTAGTTGAGAAATACAGTTGCGAGCATGAACTGAGCGAAAATGTAGCCCCCTAATGCCTTCAATAGCGCGAATTCCTGCAATTAGCTCTAAATTAAACTGCAAGCTGGCAGATTTATGCTGTTGAACTCTAGTAAATAACCAGCCAGGAATATTTAAACCTGCCATATTATTCAAAAGACTTAATTCTTGTTTGCACTTGAAAGGATACATAGCAGCTAAAAAGTAAACTTTATGATGCAATTTTCTCTTGACCGCTTCTGCCATCCATCGCTGTAAGGAATCTAGATCGAAACTCGCTTGCAGTTGCACAAACTTCGCTCCACCCTCTATTTTGGCTTCCAAATTATCTAAATTTGCCTCAAGATTTTGGGGTTGTACCTCAGTAAAGGCAACAGTCCCCAGAAAAAAATCAGGAGTTAACATAATTTTCTCGCCATTAAACATATGCCCACGCTGTGTCAAATTATTAATAGCTGCGATCGCTTCAATGGTACTCATATCTTGAGCATCTTTGGCTTGAGGATCAGTCCCAACTGAACAGGGATAACCACCAAGGATAACTAAGTTAGGAATTCCCAAAGCAGCCAGCCCTAATAGATCGCTTTGCAGGGCAATACGATTGCGATGTCGTAAAGTCATTTGAACAATGGGTTCTATCCCTGCGTGCCAAACAAACTGGGCAGCTACTAAATTAGATAATCGTGCTTGAGCTTGGGCATTGTCATTGACCTGGATAACATCAACACAAGTTTTTAATTTATCGGCGATCGCCATTAAGGGACGCAAATTATGATGACGGGGTGGTGTTAGCTCGGCAGATAAAACAAAATGACCAGCAGCTAACAATGTTTGTAGGCGACATGAAGCAGTCATGAAAAAAACCTATTGGTTGAATGGTTGCAATAACTTGATACTTAGATATCTATAGTTATTTGTTCTGACAAGTCGTTATTTGTATTTACTTATTTATCAGATTAATTCGTTCTTTTGAAGTGTGGGTAGAAATAAAGTACGAACTTTGTTGAATCTATGTTGATTTTTTGTCTGTGTTATTTTGCTCTGTATAAAAAAGTTTTTGCCTGCCTAAATAATGTTTTTATTTGAAAACTAATATTCAAACTGAAACTATTTTAATTAAATTAACTTAGACAAAAATTAGGCTTAAAATAAGCATAACAAAATTGTATTTTACTCTTTTTATCAACTATAAATATATCTTGTAATGCTAAATTTAAAATTAAAGACAAAACTTAAGTATGTAGCTGAGATATCTAACTTTTAGATAAAACCTAGAAAACTCTAATGATTTTTATCATAGCTATTAATTTTGTCTCAAGAACTCTAGAATAGTTGATTGCGATTATGAAAATATTGCTCAAAAATGTAAACCTAGAAATCAGAAAGTATTATAAACGCTCTGGAGAAATTACTAGATTAACTAGACAAACTTCTGTACTTCAAAGAAATAAGTTAGTTAACCCCAAACCTATTTTAGAGAAAAGTTTACCGAGTAAAACAACATCTCTCCAGTGTTTAGGAGCGACAATTGTTACTTATCCAGTTCCAGGAAAAAATACTGTTGAACAAATATCTTATGCTGAACCCCTTCAAGATCAGGGTAAAGGATTAGTTTGGATTAATCAAGCGCAGTATTTTGAAAATGTACCGCCAAGTGTTTGGAACTTTTGCGTCGGTAATTATTGTATCTGTCAAAAATGGCTGACCCTTAGAAAAGGAACTATTTTAGATCGTCAGAATATTCAAGATTATCAGCGTTTAGTCATGCTGATTAGTGAAACTATTGACCTTATGAATAATGTCGATTCTCAACTTATACACGAGTAGTAGTCTGTCAACTTGTAATTGATGGGTTGAGATTAAGTAGCAGATAGCAGATAGCAAGTTAACATTACACTTCAAGAATTTAATTATGACTAAGACAGCATGGGTATTTCCAGGACAAGGCTCTCAAGAATCTGGTATGGGAGCAGATCTAGTTAATATTCCCTTGGGTAAAGCTAGATTTAGACAAGCTCAAGATATATTAGGTTGGGACGTAACTAAGGTATGTCTCAATGAAAAATTGGAGTTAACTCAGACACTTTATACACAACCATGTCTTTATGTTGTCTCGACTATTTTGATAGACTTAATGAAAGATGCAGGATTTCAACCCTCGATAGTTGCAGGTCATAGTTTAGGAGAATATGCTGCTCTTTATGCAGCAGAAATAATTAGTTTTGAAGCAGGGTTAGAATTAGTTAAGCTAAGAGCCGAGCTAATGACTAATACACCTCCAGGAGTCATGACTGCTCTAATTGGGTTTAATCGCGATCGCCTGGAAGCAGAAATTGCTCAGATTCCCAATGTAGTTATAGCTAATGATAATCACAACAGCCAGATTGTAGTTTCTGGTACATCCGCAGGGATTGAAGCCTTATTAAACAAAGTAAAATGCAGACGCATTGTGCCACTAGAGGTTAGTGGAGCTTTTCATTCGCCTCTAATGGCAGATGTATCTTTTGAGTTTAACCAAATTTTGCAGACAGTTACTTTCCAAGCAGCTAAAATACCCGTTATTTCTAACGTCAAACCATCTCCAACTACCGACGCAGCAATTCTAAAAGAGCGTTTGATGCAACAGATGACTGGTCAAGTACGCTGGCGAGAAATTGTTAATAGTTTGGTTGAAAATAAGGTTCAAAAAGTAGTGGAAATAGGGCCTGGTTTGGTTTTAACTAATATGATTTTAAAAATGTATTGCGACATGGAAGTAGAAAATGTCAGTAGCAATACAGCCATAAGAGCATTACAGAAAAAATTGGTATTGAATAGCTTCATTTAATTTATAGACAAATATAGACATAAATAGTCTATGATACAAAGATGAAGTTAAGTGATTTAGAATTTGCTAAATTGGATAACCCTAAATCCTAGTCTGGCAGTTAGCCCTAGTTAAAAATCTCTCCTGTTTCTTGCAGAGAATGAAGACGTTGATAAATACCGCCTTGGGTTATTAACTCCTCATGGCTACCTGTTTCAATAATCCTGCCTGCATCTAAGACAACAATTTGATCGGCTTCGCGAATGGTACTAAGGCGGTGGGCAATAATCAGAGTGGTACGAGTACCCAAAATCGACTTCATAGCTAGTTGAATTGATCGCTCCGATTCATAATCTAAGCTGGAAGTTGCTTCATCAAAAATCAGAATATCAGGATCAACTACTAACGCTCGTGCAATCCCCAAACGCTGTTTTTGTCCCCCCGAAAGTCTTACGCCCCGCTCTCCCACTACCGTTAGATAACCAAGGGGTAATTCATGGATGAATTCATCAACTCTGGCGATTCGACAGGCTTGTTTAACTTGTTCTCGTTCTACCCTAGGATTGCCATAGGTTAAATTATCCCAAACTGTACCGTTAAATATATCTACATCCTGATGGACGATCGCCAGCCGACGACGATAACGTGCAATATCTAAGGTATTAATATTTTCCCCGTCAACATTGATACTTCCTTGTTGGGGTTCAAAGTAACGAAAGAGTAATTTTACCAGAGTGGACTTTCCTGAGCCAGAACGACCAACTAAGGCGACAGTTTGATAGGGTTCTACAAGTAAGTTTATATCCTGTAAAATAAGACGTTCAGGACTATAACCAAAGCTGAGATGCTGGAATTCTAATTTACCCGTAAATTTATAAGGATTATCCTCAACCGCTTCTAATTCTAAACTAGCAGCATCTGTCCCAACAGGAATTTGCATAAAATCATGAAAACGAATCATCGAAGCATAGCGACGAGCAAAGATTTCCGCTAGTTGACTAATTGGTTCTAGTTCTGCATAAGCCATACTAGATACCGTTAGGGTGGTAATAAAATGTCCCAAAGTAATGTTGCCTCTTACCGTAGAAATCAGCGTAAATAGCAGTACTAAAAAGACACAGGTTTGAATAACAGTACGAGACCAAGTAATCAGATTAACGTAACCTTTGTGAATACGATAATTAACATATTTAAATTCCCGTTCAAATCGCTGTTGTTGTCGGTGAAATTCTTGGGCTTCGGTAGCAAAAGATTTGACAGTTTTGATATTGGTAATAATTTCGGAGGTACGGCTTTCGGTATTTTCTTGATGCTTTTCTAATAATGCTTCTTTCCGAATCAAAATGCGCAGATGTTTTAAACTATAGGTCAAAATTAGGACAAAAGAAAGCAAAAAAGCGATCGCAATTCCCTGATCGATCAATAAAATCATCACAAAGATACCCAAGATGCGAGCTAGTTTAGGGATTAATTGCCCAGCAATTTCAGGATATGTCCAGGTATGATTTTCAATTCCCCTGGCGATTCTACCCGCAATCCTGCCAGGATTATTTTCATCGTAATAGCCCAAGGGTAAAGTCAGAATTTTGCCGACCACCTGACTAAAGTTATCCCGTCTGGCTTTGAGAGCGATCGCCCAATGATGCCAGACCCCAATCCACGGTTGAATCGGCGATCGCACTACGGTAACTATAAAGACAATTGCTAATAACACCCCCAACGATAACCACTGTCCCGAAGGAAAGCTGCCAACAGTCTCGACAAAGTTAATTAAACTAGCAATCGGGGAATCTAAAGGCTGATTAGACAAGACATTGAGAATTTGTCCAATGCAGTAAGGGACGACTAGATCGATAATTTCAAACAGACTTGAAGCTGCAATACTAAAAATTGCGATCGCTTTATATTTACTAAAATAACCAACAATATCGCGAAAAGAAGCCATTTTTCTAATAAAGAGTCGAAAAAAAAAAAAAAAGTAGCGAAAAAATCAAGCACAAAAAACTAGTGCTAGTCAGCAATTAGCTATCAGCCTTTCTGTTTTAACAGTTTGCTAATGCCAGAGGATTTGTCCACCGCAACTGTCTCATTATCAACTATCGACAAACCCATCACTTCTGGTTTACTTCTTAGTTGCCTAACTTAAAGACCGAAAACTACTTGCTAAATTAATCTCATGGAACTAAATCAAATATTTCAAATGTCTTTTAATTACACTATAACTATTTCTAACCTGTATTACTCAGTTTTTGAGAATAGGAGTTAAGAAAAGTTATTAACTATCTGGTATCAAACAGTACGGAAAATTCAATAAGTTGGGTTTTACTGTTGAAAGGATAGCTCCAGTTTTTTCTATATGCTTCCTGCTATCTAAGTAATGAAAACCTATAACTTAAGCGTCACGGAAAATCGACACCAAACCAAGCAGATTGTCAGCAACTATTCAGAATTAGATGATTTTTTAGATATTTTACAGTTGCTTATTCGCGAACCTTCTGTAGTTGGTTGCGAAGATTCTTTTTTTCGTGTCTTACGTCGAGAATTAGAAGAAATTGGGGTCAAGGTTGAATATTACTATGGTGTTCTGGTAGCACAAGGAAGCAAACCAGACGAGCTTATTCTCTCGGCACATATTGATCGCCATGGCTTATTATGTACGGGAGCAAATGAATTTCAATATGCAGCTTTTATTGCTAGCAATCGCGGCGACTTAACGGGAGATTCTGTTTCAGAACAGATGATGCAGAGCATTGAAAATCGCTTTCAAGGACAAGCAGTACAAGCACATCTGCCCTATACGGGAACTTATTTAGGTCAGGGGCATATTATCAATTCTTATATTTGTCCCACGAGAAACAACTTAATCTTTGAATTAGACGGTTTAGATTTTTTGCAGCCTGGTACACCAGTTTCTTTTCTAGATCGCCTCAAAATAGAAAATGGCTGTATTTCTGCTCAAATAGATAACGTGATCAGTGCAGCCATGATTATTCATCTATTTCGTCTTGGTTTTGAAGGTACAGCCCTATTTACCGCCCAAGAAGAAGCAGGAAAAAGTTGGCGTTACGCTATGAGTTGGTTTCAACGTCAGCAACTAACGACTAAGCGTCTAATTGTTTTAGATACCAGTCCTTATCCCAATCGCGAAGCAGCCGAAATGCAGCAAGTTGTTTTGCGTCGTCGAGATGCCAATGGTTTTTTTGCTCCTAAATTAACCACAGAATTAGAACATTTGTGTCAAGCAATGGGAATTTCCTATTCTTATAAAGATGCTTATATAGAAGCTCAAAACAGAGAACAGGGAAAATCTTATTCTCTAGGTCGAACTGAGTTAGGACGACTGGTAACAGCTAGCAACGGCGAGATTAATGGAACAACCTTGCAAATTCCGACGACTAACTATCATACTCCTAACGAAACTGCTGCCATAGATGCGATCGCGGCGGTGCGGTACTTGTTAATGTCTTATCTAGCATGAACCACCCCTATCTGCTTCGCTCTCGATAGGGTAGTCTAACAAAACTGATAATCTGAAACCAGTTAAGCAATCGCCCCGACAGGTAAATGGCACATTCACAGAAAAGTATTAGGGACGACGCCAGAAGTAGAACTCAACCAAACATTCTTTAAAATAGTAATAATCATTCTCATAATGAGAATTGCTGGATTTTATCTCTTTCAAGAGATAGGTTAATAATTTGTATGTCAAAGCTTGTAAGTAAAATTAAAAATATCAATCATTGTGGGGAGATTCTGCTTAAGATATAAATTCCAGATTGATCGTCAACAGCTAAAGAGTGGGCATGAGTGAGCAAAAGTTAGATTGGGTAAAGTTGCAAAAAGCGTTGTCTGTAGAAGCAGAACGAGGCTATACAGATTTAATGGGCAATCAATACCGTTTTAGCGAATTCTTGTGCCTTAGTTTTGGTAAACCACCCAAGAATATTCCTTCTGGGGACAAAATCCAATGGCATGATATTGCCCAAAAGTTTGCTGGCTATAGCAATTTAAGTTCTACTCAAAGAAAGCAGTTAATAATTCATACGCGCAATTTTCTCTATAAACAAAAAGCGATCGCTGAAACCCCTGCTACTCCACCACAACCTAAAGTCCCCCGCACCGCATCTTTAAGCAGTCCTAAAGCCAAAACCTATTTTAATCAAACGCTTACTCTCGATCAGCCCTTAAGTCGGGTAATTGATGTGGGACGCAGAAGTAGTTATTTAGAACGTCTGGGACTATATACAGTCAGAGATTTACTATTTTATTATCCTCGCGATCATCTAGATTATGCCCGTCAAGTACAAATCGCTCATCTTGAACCAGGGGAAACAGTGACGATAATTGGTACAGTTAAAAGTTCCAAGTGTTTTAGCAGTCCAAAAAATAAAAAATTAACCATCTTTGAATTGATCTTGACTGATCCTTCAGGGAGATTAAAAATCAATCGCTTTTTAACAGGTACTCGTTTTAGTAATCCTGGATCACAAGCCAGCTATAAACGTCAGTATCCCGAAGGCTCAATTGTCGCTGTTTCAGGACTAGTTAAACAGAATAAATATGGTATTACTCTTGATAAACCAGAAATCGAAGTTTTAGATAGTGCAGGGGCAAGTATTGAATCCCTGAAAGTAGGGCGGGTATTGCCTGTATATCCTCTCACAGAAGGAGTGCCAGCCGATACCGTTAGAAAATCTGTGATCGCTGTCTTACCTGCTGCTGCCCAATTAGGAGATCCTTTGCCTAGTGAAATACGTAATCAATATAGCTTAATCAAATTAAAAAATGCGATCGCCTGGATTCATTTTCCTGAAAACCGTGAAGAACTCACCCACGCTCGTAGAAGACTAGTATTTGATGAGTTTTTCTATCTTCAGCTAGGTTTTTTGCAACGTCGTCAACAATTAAAACAAAATCAAGTCAGTGCTAGTTTTGCCCCTCAAGGCAAGTTAATCGAGCAGTTTAATGAGATATTACCTTTTCAACTCACTAATGCTCAACAAACGGTAATTAATGAGATCTTTCAAGATTTAGGCAAGTCTGATACCCCTATGAATCGTTTGGTACAAGGGGATGTGGGTTCAGGAAAAACTATTGTGGCGGTGTTTGCGATCCTCGCTGCAATTCAGTCTGGCTATCAAGCTGCTTTGATGGCACCCACGGAAGTGCTAGCTGAACAACACTATCGTAAGTTAGTTACTTGGTTTAATTTACTCCATCTACCTGTCGAGTTATTAACAGGTTCAACTAAAACTGCGAAACGGCGAGAAATACATTCGCAACTAGAAAACGGTGAATTACCTTTGCTAGTTGGTACTCATGCCCTAATTCAAGAATCGGTTAACTTTCACAAACTTGGTTTAGCGGTAATCGATGAACAACATCGTTTTGGGGTACAGCAACGGGCAACTCTTTTAGGTAAAGGTAAATCTCCCCATGTTCTTACTATGACTGCTACACCTATTCCTCGCACTTTGGCTTTAACTCTCCACGGTGATCTAGATGTCAGTCAGATCGATGAATTACCCCCAGGCAGACAACCAATTAGCACCATGATGAAACAGGGTAAAGATCGCAAACAAGTTTATGATTTAATTCGACGAGAAATTGCCCAAGGCAGACAGGCTTATATTATTTTCCCTCTTGTCGAAGAGTCAGAAAAGCTCGATCTCAAAGCTGCCACCGAAGAACATCAAAGATTATCAGAAGTAATTTTCCCTGAGTTCAATATTGCTCTGCTACATGGTCGTATGAGTTCGGGCGATAAGGATACAGCCTTAAATTCTTTTCGCGATAACGAGTGTCAAATTATTGTTTCTACGACGGTAATTGAGGTAGGAGTTGATGTTCCCAATGCCACAGTGATGGTAATTGAACACGCAGAACGTTTTGGTTTATCTCAATTACATCAATTACGGGGACGAGTCGGCAGAGGTAGCAGTAAATCCTATTGCTTTTTGATGAGTAGTAGTAAAAATATTGAAGCTAGACAACGTTTAGCGGTATTAGAAGAATCTCAAGATGGTTTCTTTATTTCCGAGGCAGATATGCGTTTTCGAGGCCCAGGGGCAGTATTAGGGACTCGTCAGTCAGGTTTACCCGATTTTGCTCTCGCCAGTCTCGTAGAAGACCAAGAAGTACTGAGTTTAGCTAGAGAAGCAGCCGAAAAAATTATTACGGCCGACAAGCTGCTAGCTAATTTTCCTTCACTAAAGCAGGAATTAGAAATTCGTTATCGCCGTCTCATGGGTGGAGATATTTTAAATTAAGTGGAGTTTTTGGACTGAAAATACTTAATTAATTTAAATTAAGTAGCTGGGTGGAATTAAATATAAAATAACGGATTCTTATCTTTCTCCCCTATCTCCACTACTCCACTACCTCACATCAGTCTTTAAATTAATTATGCCTACCTACTTAATTTGCTGTTCCAATTAGTTTTATTTGGTTTCCATTACTTGAGTTAATCGTTCAATAGCCTCTGTTAATCTTTCCTGAGTTACAACCAAGGGATCTCCTGCTTCCTCTGCTAATGCTTCCTGACGCAACAGACGTTTTTTGGCTTTTTCAAAAGCTTGGATGATGACATAAAGACAAAAAGCGATCACGAGAAAATTGAGAACGGCAGCTAAAAATAAACCATACTGAATACCTCCAGCAGATAAATCTGCTAGTTTCTCTGCTCCTGCTGCTTTCATGGCAGGGTTTAAAATGGCAGGGGTAATAATATCTGCAACTAAAGACTCAATGATTTTGCCAAATGCTGCACCAATAATAACTGCAACAGCTAAATCAATAACATTTCCCTGCATTATAAAATCGCGAAAACCTGCCAAAAATCCACCTGCTGCTTCAGATCCTCTTCTTACCATAATTACTTAACTATATTAACTTTAAAAATCAACTATTTACTTAACTGAGAAAATTATAAATGCTTTTATTCAAATCGCAAGTTTAGATTTGATAAGGATTTTGTTACTATTTAGCAACTATTTTGATTTGGAATGTAAAGTTTCTAACTGTTGCCAACACAAATATAAGGCACGGGGAACATGAAAACAGCCTTTCCATTTACCACCCTTAAGGTTTAATAATATTTCTCCTGTTCGCTCTAAATATCCAAACCATTCACCATAATTAGGATCAGCAAAATGTTTCCAAGTATAATCATCAACCTGGTAAAACCAATCTAAACACTCTTGTCGTCCAGTTAAATTGAATCCCATTAATAAAGCTACCAGAGTTTCTAAATGTACCCACCAAAGCTTTTGATTCCACTCTAGTTGTTGGGGAGGATAACCTTTTAGATCCATAAAATAGTAGATACCTTGATATTGTTTATCCCAAGCAAAATCAAGAGTATTTAAAACTATATCAACAGCTTGATTAATTAAATTTAAATTATTACTACGACGGGCAATATCCATCACAAACCACATCGCTTCAATTCCATGACCAGGATTAATTAATCTACCCTCAAAACAATCTAAAAATTTCCCTTCTGGAGTAACATTTTCTAACATTAAGCCTGTCTCAGCATCGACAAAATCTCCCATTATTTTTTGGACTGTGTGTTCTAAAATCGCCGTTAGTTGATTACTAGAAAGCAACCAATCCATTTCCAAAGAAAGATTAGCCAAAATCATCGGTACAGCCAAACTTTTAAGCGATCGCGTTCCAGGATAAGCTTTATTATATTTACCCTTGGGATTATCTTGACGACGCAACACATTGTTATATGCTTGCAAAGCTATTTCTTGGGCATTTTCTTCCCCAGAAGCTAACGCATATTGACTAAAAGCCATAGCTGCAAAACAATCAGAAAAGATATTATATGGTTGTACTAAAGGTTGTCCTGCACGATCTAACGCAAAATACCAATTACCCTGTTCATCTCGACCATATTTAGCTAAAAAGTCTGCACCATTTTGAGCAATCTTAAGCCATTCGGGACGTTGTTCTAAACAGTTGTAAAACATTGAATACGTCCACACCTGGCGATTTTGCAACCAGATAAACTTATCGGTATCGTAAACCTTACCCTCACGATCTAAACAAGTGAAATATCCTCCTTGCTCCCAATCTACAGAATTTTTAGACCAAAAAGGAATAATATCCTCTAAAAGAGTCTGTTTATATACTGACGCTAATTGCCCGAAGTCTTGATTCATAATTTATCAATGGATAATTGACAATGGATAATTGATAATTGGCAATTCATGAATCTACATATCATAACCAAACAGATTAGCATCCACTTCAGTTAAATTAATATCCCCTAAACCATATTCTTGCCAGCGTCTTGTTACCATTGCTGACACATCCATATCTGATTCTAAAGCTTCACCCCACTCGTGATCGGTTTCAGGCGGAATTTTAGTGGTCGCATCTATACCCATCCGTCCTCCTAAACCAATTTTTTCACTGGCGAAATCTAAGGTATCAAAAGGAGTATGAGGAAGAATAAAAACATCACGGACAGGATCGACTTTAGAACTAATTGCCCACACTACCTGACGGGGATCGCGAATATTAATATCTTTATCGACTACAATCACAAACTTAGTGTAAGTAAATTGCGGTAAAGCACTCCAAAATGCCAAGGCTGCCCTTCTCGCTTGACCTGGATAGGCTTTATCGATGGAGATAATCGCTGCTTTATAGCTTAAAGCTTCCATTGGCAGGAAAAAATCCACGATTTCTGAGACTTGCTGCCGTAAAATTGGGGTATAAATTCGATTAAGAGCGATCGCCATCATCGCTTCTTCTTTGGGTGGACGACCACTAAAAGTAGTTAAATAAATTGGGTCTTGACGATGAGTTAAACAGTGGAAACGCACCAGAGGCGAATCTTCAACTCCGCCATAGTAACCCATGTGATCCCCAAAAGGGCCATCGGGTAATACTTCCCCTGGGGTAATTGTTCCTTCTAAAACAAATTCTGAATCCGCAGGCACTTCTAAATCTACAGTTTTACACTTGGCTAGTTTGACACCACTACCGCCATATAACCCTGCAAATAACCACTCGGATAAATCTACAGGAATAGGAGTCGCTGCTGCCATAATAATTAATGGATCGACTCCTAAAGCGATCGCAACTTCTAATTTCTTACCAGCTTCAGCTGCTTTACGTAGATGTCTTGCCCCCCCTCTAACTGATAGCCAATGAACAGTCATCGTATTATTTGACTGTAGTTGCAGGCGATATACTCCCACATTGGGTGTGCCTGTCTCTATATCCTTAGTAATTACCAACCCTAAAGTAATAATCTTACCTGCATCTCCTGGATAGGGGCGAATCATCGGAATTTTATGCAGATCTAACTCTTCTTGGCTAATTACTACTTGCTGACAGGGAGGAAAATAATCTCTGACTGGCTTGGCTTTGAGGACATCAAACAACACCTTTCCAAAATCTACTGCTTGAGAAATCTTTTTAGGTGGTTTGGGTTGCTGTAACATTGCTAGTTTTGATCCCAGGGTTTCTAACTCTTCTGGAGTCTCCATATTCATTGACCAGCAAATTCTTTCTACTGTCCCCATGAGGTTGACTGCTACGGGAAAAGGTGAACCCTTAACGTTTTCAAATAGTAGTCCTGGCCCTCCTGCCTGTAACATACGATTAGAAATCTCTGCAATTTCTAAATCTGGATCAACTAACGCCGAGATGCGTCGAAGTTGCCCTTTAGATTCCAAAAGTTTAATAAATCCCCGTAAGTCTCTAGCCATGTTAAGAAATATAAAATATTTAGATAGATTCTTTTAGTCTAGAAGAGTTGGGAAGCAATCTACAAGCTCTTGGTATAGATTAGACTTCTTGGAAAAATAAATTAGAAATCAAAATTTATAGCTTTCTTCCTTACCTCAACCAGGGTTTATAAGACTTATGCCTATAGGTCTATTAAAGAGATTTAGAAGTCATATCTTGATTCATTGCATCAATTATCTGGTGCAGTGCTTCGAGAAATACTTGTTCTGATTTTGAATTCAAAGCATTGAGCAAATAGTTTTTACCACCTTGAGGCTTACACAAAAAATGAGCCACCTGATTTTTATGACTTCTAGTATTCATAGGCATAATTGAGCTAGCTACCGTACTTACATAGTTATATATACTTAAGATTATCTATTTTGACTAGGTTGAATTCCGTCAGCAAAATAGCTGAAATCTAAGTAAAATTGATTTTGATTATTATAATAACTGTTTAAAATGAGTTTTCAAGAGCTATGTCAAGCTTAATAACTACATTAAATTAAATTTAAATTCAAATTCAAGTCGTTGAGCGGTTATCACCACTAAATGAGCGAGAAATCCGTCATTATTAACAGTGCAGAAATAAACAAGCCTTTGTTATATTTATTTACATAAGACTTAAAAAAACTTAATAAACACGAGGTCAAGAATGACTACCCTATTAATCGCAGTATTTATTATCGGTTGGACAGCAGCAGCAGTTATTGGAACACAAGCTTATTTCCGTGGCGAGCAAACTAAGCCTATCCATGAGCGCAACTTAAAATCGGAATCTTTTGAACAATTAGCTAAATCCGTTACAGGTAGAGAGACAAATTACAGCGAACGTATTCCTGCGTTTGCTTTAGATACTTACACCAGTAATAATTTACCTCAAAGCTAGATTTTCCTCTCTCCTATCTCCTAATCAGCATACAACCCCAAGAGTTAGACAGCGATTGCTTTAGACATAAGTTCTAATTCAACCGCAACCCAACTTTCGGGGTTGTTTTTTTGTATCAGAATTTTAGTAATTAATTAGTTAGTGATTACTCAGCAGGAACTAATTCTGTGCTGCCACGAGTGCGACGACGAGTTAGAGTGTTAAAGAGCATCACACCGATCGCCTTAATCAAATTACCTTCAAGTTCTTGGAACAATCTCATATTCATCCCAAAAGCCTCGTTAGCTTCATCAACGATTTTTTCCGCAGTAGCTTGATCAATAGGTAAATCGTTCATTGCTTGACGATAATTATCTTTAAAAGCCTTTTCATCAGGGATATCTTCAAACTCATAGAAAGCTGTACCTTCACCATCAGTAAGATTCATTGCCCTTTGAGAAATTTTCTTGAGGATTTGTCCACCAGATAAATCACCCAAATAGCGAGTGTAACAATGAGATACCAGCAACTCAGGTTGAGATTGAGCTACTTCTCTAATACGTGCGACATAAGCTTCTCCCGCAGGCGAATTTTTTGCTTCCTCACGCCAGTTAGCACCGTAATAAAAATATAAATCCTGTTCTAAACTTTGTTTGCGATTAAGTTCAGGAAAATAAATCTTAGAAACTACAGGATGGTCTTTGAGCTTTTCCATTTCCTCTTCCATTGCCGAATAGACAAAGTAGAGACTGGTAACTAGTTTGCGATAGGATTTTTTTTCAACCACACCTTTGAGAAAACATTTTACGAAACCTACATTTTCTGCCATTGTGTGAGACTTTTTAGTCCCTTCACGTAACATTGTTGCTAAATTAATGCTCATACTATATGTTCCCCGTTTTTATGATTAATTTACCGAGTCTATATTTTTTACAAAAAGATGTGAAATCACTGCGTCTCCTAATTTTGAAGTTTCCTCAAAATTCCGACGCACTCAAAAATCTGCCTAATTTGTTAGATTAAACCGAATTAATGAGTATTGTTATTAAGAATTCTTACATCTAAGATATGCGCAAATAGATTCGATGTCACTTAGAGACTATTAATCAAGCCACATAACCAAGTCAAAGATTACTCTAGTCTAAAATCAACGGGATTCATCAGATTTTAAAACACGATTCCTCCAAAGCCTCTGGTGAAGGTTGCTCAGGATAAACCTCAAAAGCGTTAAGCAATTTAACAATTGCTGATTTTTATTGTCATAATGCTTAACATAAACAAATGTATAGTCAATAACTTAAAAAACACATATGTATATGTAATATAACGTTGAAAACACTTAATAAAAACTCAAAAAATTATACACAATAGGAATTTTTGCTTATAATCAGGACAAGGTTTGTAACTTATCCTAACTTTTGGTGTTTAATCAAGAAGTTACATAATTATTTTTTACCAACCATAAGATCAACCGTATATTTTTAAGATGCCCAGAATACTTGTAATTGACGACGATCCCGCAATCTCTGAATTAGTCTCTATCAACCTTGAGATGGCTGGCTATGATGTCAATCAGGCAGAAGATGGGATTAAAGGACAGGCTTTAGCTGTACAGCTACAACCAGACTTGGTTATGCTCGATTTAATGTTACCCAAAGTTGATGGTTTTACTGTCTGCCAAAGATTACGTCGAGATGATCGCACTTCTGATATTCCAGTTTTGATGCTCACTGCTTTAGGACAGACTCAAGACAAAGTAGAAGGCTTTAATGCTGGTGCAGATGACTATTTAACTAAACCCTTTGAAGTAGAAGAAATGCTGGCTAGGGTAAGAGCTTTATTACGTCGTACAGATCGCATTCCTCAAGCAGCCAAACATTCAGAAATTCTTAGTTATGGACCTTTGACCTTAATTCCTGAGCGTTTTGAGGCGATTTGGTTTGAGAAAACAGTTAAATTGACTCACTTAGAGTTTGAATTACTTCACTGTCTTTTACAACGTCATGGACAGACTGTTGCCCCTCCAGAAATTTTAAAGGAAGTTTGGGGTTACGATCCCGATGATGATATTGAAACTATCCGTGTTCATATTCGTCACTTACGGACAAAACTAGAACCAGATCCACGTCATCCTAACTATATTAAAACTGTTTATGGTGCAGGATATTGTTTAGAACTACCTAGCACTGAACAAATGTTAGCTACTGAAGATCAGGTAATGGCGTAGAAAAGCTCAAAGAGTGTTGATGATTTTGAGTAATAACGTACTAAAGTAATAAATATTTTCTTGGCTTTTAGCTTTTAGTAAGTTTGATTAGCAGCCAGTAATGCAGTACCATAAGCTGCATCTGTGTTTGCTGCAATCTTGACTGGCACTGATAAATGACGTTGACGAATTCTACTCCAAGGCAAATTGCTTGCTCCTCCACCTGCGGTATAAACACAAGTTAATTGATCGGCACCCAAATTTTGTAACTTTTGATAACCTAGAGCTTCGATACGAGCGATACTTTCTAATAAGCCATGTAAAAACTTGACGGAATCTGTAGGACGAGGTTCTAAGTGTGGTGCTAAATTAGGATTATTAATTGGAAAGCGATCGCCTGGTGTCAATAGAGGGTAATAATTGAGATTACTTGGAATGGTAGGATCGATTTGTTCAGATAGATCTTGCAGTTGTTCTTGGCTAAAAAAGTGTTTTAAAACTGCACCACCTGTATTAGATGCTCCCCCAGTTAGCCACAGTTTTCCTAGTCTATGACTATAGATACCATAATTTGAGTTGTTAACTTTGGTTTGGCTTAATAATTTTAAAACTAAAGTTGAACCAAGAGAGGTAACAGCTTCTCCTGGCAGACTCGCACCACTGGCTAAGAAGGCTGCAATACTATCAGTAGTACCAGTACAAACTAGACAATCAGAAGCTAAATCGAAACGATGACCAATGTCTGGGGTTACTTCTTTGATTAACGTACCAGGAGGGAATACTTGAGGATATAAATGACTAAACGGCAAATTTTGTAGCCAATGGGGATAAGCAAGATGTTCGACATCATAACCAAGCTTCAGGGCATTATGATAATCACTAATACCCAGTTTTCCATGTAATAACCAAGCTAACCAGTCTGCTTGATGAAGAAAATAACTCGCTTGCCGAAAATAAGCTTGTTGTTGCCACCACAATAACTTTGCCAAACTAGAAGTCGCGCTTATTACTACATGATTTTTAGGAGCGATCGCTTTAATTTTGTCTAAGACCTCTTGTCCTCTAGAATCGTGGTATAAAATCGGCGAGGTAATGGGATCGCCTGAAGCATCACAAAGTAATACCGTTGACGAAGTACCATTAATTGCGATCGCTTTTAGCTGTTTTCTAATTGCTAAGGGTATTTGAGCAATCAAAGTATACAAAGTATTTTGCCACATCTGAGGAAGTGGCTCAGGAGTGAGTTGACAAAAGTGAGATTGTTGACTAGTGACAATACTTTGCGCTTGATCTATAACTACTGCTCTTGCTCCAGAAGTACCAAAATCAATCCCTAGGTAGTAATTCATAGAGCGATTTTCAATTGAATGAAACACACCAGATCTTGGTTTTTAAATTAAAAGTCCAAAAATAATTTTAGCGCGGTCTATTGATCTCAAAACTGCTGTGACTTGTGTAAAGTGGGCGAAGAGAGACTCGAACTCTTAGATTAAACTTTTTTCCACGCAATAGCGTTGACTCAAACACTTGCTCATTAACGTTTTGAAGCGAAGTGAGCAAAAAGTGAGCAAAGATTACAATCATGAAATCGGTTACGAGACTTTACAAAAAGACTGGGAAATTCAAATAAAACGAACCCCTAGAGGCGTAACTCTCGTCAAAGGTGGTAGCAACATTTACCTTCAATTTAAGACTCCTAATACTCCTAGAAGTAAGCACAAGTGCAACTGTACCTTTTCTATCGATGGGATGCACGAGGCGGTTAGGAAAAGTCATTTAGTCAAAGCTAAATTAATCAGCTTAAAGAGCGAAACTGAATTTTGGGAGTGGTACGACAAAGAGATTAAAGAAGAAAGTCAGTTAGCAGACGACCAGATAACTTTTAGTGCAGCGATCGCTCTTATAGAAGATGACTTTTGGAATAGACCAGATAGACGTAAGCGC
>CAYMWC010000053.1:0-26839 GCA_964393695.1 uncultured Pleurocapsa sp. | reverse complement strand
TTGAAAGCGATATTGTAAATTTAAAATCTTTTAATTCAGCTATAGAAAGACTGCGTGACGAATCCGAATCACTTCGTCAATCCTATGCTTCAGCCAAACCGTATCCCTATCTAGTCATCGACGATCTATTTGATCCTGAAATACTAGACCGCTTAGTAGCAGAGTTTCCTAAATCTCAGGAAAGAGATTGGATAGTTTGGGATACTAGTCATGAATTAAAAACTACTTCCAAGGGGATTGATGGATTATCAACGTTCACCCAAATGTTTTGTCTCTGGTTAAATTCAAGAGATTTTATTAGTGCGATCGAACCTATTGTTGATATCAAAAACTTAGTAGGCGATCCTTTATTTCATGGTGCAGGTTTACACGAAATGTATCAGGGCGGTTGGCTAGAAATGCACGCTGACTATACTAGACACTTTTCCCTGCCTTTGATGCGACGCATCAATATGCTAATTTATCTTAATCACGACTGGGATGCTAGCTGGGGTGGAGAACTAGTCATGCAAGATCCCAAAAATTCTGAAAATCAGGTTGGCTATCCTCCTAACTATAACCGTACAATTATTTTCCCCACCACTTCTAAAACGTTTCACGGCGTACCCAATGCTTTATCTTGTCCCGTAGATCGCAGTCGTAAGCTACTTTCGATTTATTACTGGACTCCAATTCCAATGCCTTTGTGGTCAAAAGCTGGCACACCTCTACTTTGGGCATCTAACCAAAAGCAAAATTTACGCAAAATGTTCGGTAAAAAATAGTAGTTGCTTCAGCTGACAATAGTTTTAAACTCTAAACTAAACAATATTCCTGAAAACTAGTAAATCTTAAATACATCCTCTATTAAGTTTTTATACTTATCCCAAAGAGCAATTCTCAAAATTAATTTAAGGGATAAGTTTTTTTTGGGTATTTTCTTTTAATACTACAGCCTGTATAGCCGTACAAAGTTAGATTAGGACATTAATAGTAATCGGCTCGTAACTAGAAAGTAGGAAGTAGGAAGTAGGAAGTAGTATTTCAAAAATGTCCTAACGTTTTTACTTATGGCTATATCTTTTGTTTGTTCTGACTTCTGATACTAAATCCGATTGACAAAATATACCTTTATTAATCTTGTAAAAGTAGTTGTAACTCTTCTGACTTCTGACTTCTGACTTCTGACTTACATCACCTTAAAGTGACCTATGAGAACAGGATTTAGTATGATTACTTATACTCAGTTTTGTCAAATTTATGTTTCAAGGGATTAATGTCAAAACTGACATTTAACTGTCATATTCCTGTAAAAAGAGATTGCTAGTTTAGAAATAGACTCAAATTGTAGTAAGAACTCTTAAAGTTAATGCTGAAGTTTTTCAGCGAAAAAAATGTTAGATAATCAGGATTTTAAATGGCAGCCAAAAATGTTTGACCGAGGCAATATTATCCCGACTGAGTCAAATATTTTGTGGTTGATTAATCAAGGAGTAGTTAAAACTAGTACTTACGATGATCAAGGTAATTCAATTATTCTAGGATACTGGGGTAAGGGTGACTTAGTAGGTCAATCTCTCTCAAGAATTAAAGCTTACAAAATAGAGTGCTTGACCCATGTAGAATTAGCTTGTGTACCCTATCAATATTGGAATCAGTTAGCTCAAAAAATTCGTTGTCATCATCATGATACTGAAGAAATCTTATACATTTTCCGTCAAAAAAGTCTTTACGAAAGAACAATCAAAATACTAACTTTTCTAGCTCAAAAATTTGGTATTGAACATCAGCAAGGAAGATTAATTCAATTACCTTTGACTCATCACGAGTTGGCTGATTTTATTGGGGCGACAAGAGTTAGTGTAACTAGGATAATTAATCGATTAGAAAGAGAAGAATTGATTGATCGTCCTGATCGCGGTTATATAATTTTACGTCCTGATTTGATGACTGGTTCTGCTGTACCAAAATCTGATTATTTTAATCTTAATGGTCAAAAAAAAATTAAATTTATGAGTTCTTAATCATGACTTCTATTTTCTTATTTCGCCTAGTATTACTTACATTCATAACTCTGTCCATTTTCATGCTTTCTTGGTTATTTCCTACTAACCGCAAGCCCAAAAAAGGTTCTAAAGCTAAAAAAGCCTAACATGATTTTAAACCGCCTCAATGATTCTAATAACTTTTAATTATACTTAATTTAGTCTCTGTAATTACTAATTGTTATTTAATTCTTAAGAATGAATATGTATATCTGTAAATTAATATGTGTAAATTACTAAACGTACAGTTAACTATCACAAGTTACGATTATGAATTAATTTGATATAACTATTTGATGTCAAGTAGAAATCAAAAATTATCGTAAATTTATGACTATTTTTCTTACCTTAGGGGTAGTGGCTGTTGCCCTGGTATGCTTCATTGCTGAATGGTTGCCCGTAGATATTACAGCCTTATGTGTAGCAGTAGTATTAATCACGCTTCAATTAGTTACCCCCGAAGAAGGGATCGCAGGGTTTGGTAATTCTGCCACGATCACCGTCATGGCAATGTTTATCCTCAGTGCTGGTATTACCCGTACAGGTGTAGTTCAAATATTTCGGGATTTACTACTTAGGTGGGGTGGTAAAAGTATTACTCGCCAGATATTAGTGATGGGAGTTTTAGTAGGGCCAATTTCAGGATTTATTAACAACACGGCGGTTGTAGCAATATTTCTCCCGATTGTTGAAGACTGGTGTCAAAAACGAGGTATATCTCCATCTAAGCTCTTGATGCCTTTATCTTTTGTGACTATTTTAGGAGGGATGATCACACTAATTGGGACATCGACTAATATTCTTGCCAGTGGTATTGCCAAAGATTTGGGGTATGGGGAATTTAAGCTATTTCAGTTTACCAACCTGGGTATTATTACTTTTTTAATTGGTTTAGCCTATTTGGCTTTTATTGCGCCTCGGTTGCTGCCAAACCGTAAAAATTTAGCTGCTGATTTAGTCAGTGAAGACTATGGTTTAGAAGATTATGTGACTGAAGTGATTGTTACACCAAATTCTAAGCTAATCGGCAAAACCTTTAGCTCAGAGCGATCGCGTAATGATTTTAATGTTAATGTTTTAGAAATTATCCGTGATGGGGAGCGTTTACCGCAACCTGTAACTAGTAGGGTTATTAATGCAGCAGATATTTTGTTGGTGCAAGGTAAAACTGATGATGTTTTAAAAATTAAAACAGAACAGGGTTTAGATATCTTTCCAGACGTTAAGTTTAACCAAAAAAATCTCGAAAGCGAGCTAAGTTCGGCAGAAGAAGGGATTGCGGAAGTTTTAATTTTATCTAATTCCCGTTTAATTGGCACAAGTCTCAAAGATTTGCGTTTTCGTCAACGTTATAACCTCACAGTCTTGGCAATTCGTCGCGGTGAAGAATTAATCAGAGACAGATTGGGCAAAGTTCGCTTAAAATTTGGCGACTTGTTGTTGGTGCAGGGGGCAAGACAAAGTATTCTGGGCTTGCAAACCACCAGAGAGCTATTAGTAATGGAACAAAAAGAACCTGAAGCCATCCGCCGTGACAAGGCTTGGATTGCGGTGGCAATTATAGTTGGCGTAGTGGTTGTCGCAGCTTTTGACTGGTTACCAATTTTGGTTACTGCCTTAATCGGGGTAGTGTTAATGATTATTACTGGTTGTCTCAAACCTGGAGAGGTATACGGTGCAGTCCGTTGGGACGTAATTTTTCTCTTAGCGGGTTTGATTCCTTTGGGGACAGCTATGGAAAATTCAGGTGCTACTAAATGGTTGGCGAATAGCTTGTTAACAGTAGGAGGTAATCTCGATGGCTACTGGATTTTATTATTTTTCTTTGTGACTACTTCTTTACTGACAGAAATACTCTCAAATAATGCTTCGGTAGTATTATTAATTCCGATCGCCGTTAAGGTAGCTGAATCTCTCCAAATCAACCCCATTGCGATGATGTTTGCCGTTACTTTTGCTGCTTCTAATAGCTTTATGACTCCCATTGGTTATCAAACTAACACCATGGTTTATAGTCCTGGAGGCTACAAATTTAGTGACTTTTTCCGTGTCGGTGCATTGCTTAATCTCTTAATGGCGATCGTGACTCCCTTATTAATCATCTCTTTATATGGACTCTGAAACAATTAATTCAATTAATTATAGTTGTGCCAAATGATTGATCTAATTGAGACTAAGATCAGGTAATAGTTAACTAGATGGCAACTAACAATTAATTTAAAAATATGGAATTGATTTCTACTACCATTCGCGAACCTCTTTTCACCTTTGTCCTCTTATTGGCAATTATTCTAGTCATACCGCCGATATTTGAAAAAATAAAATTGCCAGGTTTAGTAGGTTTGTTAGTCGCTGGAGTAGTCTTTGGTAGTAGTGGTTTGGGCTTACTGAATAGTAAGTCAGAAACTATGGTACTGTTGGCGGATATCGGCAAAATTTATCTGATGTTTGTGGCAGGATTGGAAGTCGATCTAGAACAGTTTCGTCGCACCAGAAATCGCTCCTTGGGTTTTGGTTTTGCCACTTTTGCTGTTCCCCTAATTGCTGGTATTACGGTCGGGAGAATCTTTGGGTTTGAATGGAATACCTCAGTTTTAATCGGTTCACTTTTGGCTTCTCATACTCTGCTAGCATATCCAATTGTTAGACGTTTGGGGGTAGTCAATGATGAAGCAGTTACTGTCACTATTGGAGCGACCATTTTTACCGATATTGGTGCTTTACTTGTCTTAGCAATTTGTTTAGGAGTTAACGAAGGCAATTTTACCCCACTTGACTTGGGAAGATTATTAGGTTTTTTAGCTATTTACACTCTCGTAGTATTATTCGGCTTAGATCGTTTAGGTAGAGCTTTTTTTCGTCGTTCTAAAAATGACCAAGGGAATCAGTTTTTGTTTGTGTTACTAGCGGTTTTTGTAGCTTCAGTTGGAGCAGAGCTAGTTGGGGTAGAAAAAATTGTTGGAGCTTTTTTAGCTGGACTAGCGGTTAATGATGTGATTGGAGATGGCCCAGTCAAAGAAAAGGTGGAATTTGTCGGATCAGTTTTATTTATCCCCATTTTCTTTGTGGATATGGGCTTATTGCTTGATCTCAAAGCCTTTGAAGATATTTTGCGCTCTGTGGGCATTCCGCTATCAATTGTAGCTGCTCTGATTATCAGCAAGTTTTTGGCAGCTTGTTTGGCTAAATTTGCCTATCGCTACAGTTGGACACAAACTATCACCATGTGGTCATTATCTCTACCCCAGGTAGCTGCTACCCTAGCTGCTGCTTTAATTGCTTTTCAGGCAGAGATTATTGACGATCGCGTCTTTAACAGTGTTATTTTACTGATGTTAGTTACTTCGATCGCTGGTCCATTGATTACTGCTCGTGCTGCTGCTCAATTAACTTCTAACGAGCCCAATACCAAAGCAGAGGCAGAAGTAAAAGCTAATATAGAGATTCAACCCCAACAGCAGCGGTTGCGAGTGGTAGTTCCCGTATATAATCCACAAACTGAGCGATATTTATTAGAGTTAGCATCCTTACTAACCAAAAAAAACAGTGGAGAAATTGTACCTTTGGCGATCGCCAAAGCCGAAGCTCGTTTGGATTCTCCTCAACTTGATAACGCTATAGCCAAGTGCCAAAAATTACTGGCTCAAGCTCAGGAAATTAGCGAGGAATTGGGGATTGCTACCCAGCCAGAATTACGCATTGAATATGATGTTGCCCAGGGTATCTCTCATGCCAGTCGCGAAGTTAACGCCGATTTAATTATTTTAGGTTTTAATACTCTCAATGATTTTCGCTCTCGTTTGTTTGGTTCTGTTCCTGACAGTGTTTTGTGGTCAGCCCACTGTTCGGTTATCATGGCACGTCTGTTGGCTTCACCCCTGACAATGCAGCGAATTCTCCTACCCATCGAAAGTTTTAATCCCATTGGTTTACGTCCAGTGTATTTTGCTCAATCTTTAGCTACCAACCCCGACACGATCATAACCCTGCTTCATGTCTGTTCTTCTGGCACATCCAAAGAACGTCGAACTATTCTCCACAAACACTTAGAAAAAATAGCTAACCAATATTTGCCAGGGAAAACTGTAGATATTCGCATTACAGCCCAAAACAATTTTGTCGGTGTAATTTTGAATGCTAGTAAAACTCATGAATTAGTTATTTTACGTTCCCAACGTCACCGTTCTGGTGTGGATAGTTTGGCTCTAGGGGCGACAACTAAACCCTTATTACAAAACTTAAACTGTTCGGTTGTTCTTTTAGGAGAATTATAAATAAATTGTTTATTAACCCAATAGATCTCTTGCTAATGACCTTTTTAAATCCATGTCTCTCAAATTTTCCCAAGATATTCAAGTATTACTCAAAAAATTGGCAACCAAACCAGTGGCGATCGCCGAAATTATTCAAGGAACCTCGGAACGAGGTTTTAGTTTAATTATTGGTTTATTAGTCCTCCCCTTTCTGTTTCCTATGCCTCCTGGCTTCTCGAGTCCTCTCGGCTTTGGCTGTTTAATTTTAGGGCTACAAATGGCATTAGGACGGAAGTCCCCGTGGCTACCCAAAAAAATAGCTCAGTTTGAATTTCCTCGCAGTTTGAGTCAACTATTACTTAAAAACGTGCGACGGATTTTAATTTGGTTAGAAAAAATTATGCGCTCTCGTTGGCAGCATTTGGCAAACAATTCTTATACCTGGAGAGGTAATGGTTTTTGTATAGCTTGGTTATCAATTTTACTGATGTTACCAATACCGTTTACCAACCCTCTACCAGCCATAGCAATTTTGCTCTTGGCGGTAGCCACCATAGAAGCCGACGGACTAATAATGTGCTTGGGTTATTTCTTAACCATAGTTAACACAATATTTTTTGGTTCTATTGGCTATCTTATCTGGCAAGCTCCCCATTTATTACCTGATTATTTAGTGCCTAATTTTTAGAAATAGTGATAAAACTATGAACACTGATAATTTTCCTACTACTGCTCAAGCTATTGAAATACCTAAAATTAATGAACCTTGGCACGCCATTGCTCCCGAACAAGTCAGCCAAATGCTGCTCAGTGATAGTCAAAACGGTTTAACAACTGAGCAAATTTCTCAACGACAGATATATTTCGGAACAAATGAACTTCAGGAAACTGGTAGGCGCAGTCCTCTGAGTATTTTATGGGATCAGTTTACTAATATTATGTTGGTAATGCTGATTGCGGTAGCTATTGTCTCAGCGATTTTAGATTTACGCACGAATACATTTCCCAAAGATGCGATCGCGATTTTTGCTATTGTCATTTTAAACGGTATTTTAGGCTATCTTCAGGAAAGTCGGGCAGAAAAAGCCCTAGCTGCCCTCAAGCGTCTTTCTTCTCCCCAGGTAAGAGTCATTCGCAATGGGATTACTGAAGAGGTTGATGCCAAAGAACTAATCCCAGGGGATATTATGCTCTTGGAAGCAGGAGTCCAAATTGCTGCTGATGGAAGATTACTAGAGGTACAAAACCTACAAATTGCTGAATCTACCCTTACAGGAGAAGCGACAGCGGTAAATAAAGACGCTAACTTAGTTTTACCTGAAGATACAGATTTAGGCGATCGCTTAAACTTAGTCTATAAAGGAACAGAGGTAGTCCAAGGTAGAGGGAAAGTGATCGTCACTAAAACAGCGATGGAGACAGAGATTGGCCATATTGCTGCCATGATTCAGTCAGTAGAAAGCGAACCCACTCCTCTCCAACAAAGGATGACCCAGTTAGGTAATGTCCTGGTTAGTGGTTCAATGGTGTTAGTGGTGATCGTGGTAATTGGGGGAGTATTGCGGACAGGATGGCATTTTTTTGCCGAATTATTAGAAATATCCTTAAGTATGGCGGTGGCAGTTGTTCCCGAGGGATTGCCAGCAGTGGTAACAGTCACCCTAGCTATTGGTACACAAAAAATGATTCGCCGGCAGGCGTTAATTCGCAAACTCCCAGCGGTAGAAACTTTGGGTTCGGTAACTACTATTTGTGCTGATAAAACAGGAACTTTGACCCAAAACAAAATGATGGTACAAAAAGTTTATACCGCTTCTTATCACTTCAGCGTTACAGGAGAAGGTTACGAACCGTCAGGCAAATTTTATTGTCAAAATAATAACGAAATTCAAGCAGAAAGGGAAGTCACGCAGTTATTTCAAGCATGTGTTTTGTGTAATGATGCCATATTACAGCATTCTCGCAACATAGTCGATAAAAGAACAGACTGGTCAATTTTGGGCGATCCAACCGAAGGAGCTTTATTGGTTTTAGCCGAAAAAGGCGCGATTTCCAAATCTGAAATGGATCGGATGATGCCTAGAGTCGGAGAATTTCCCTTTGATTCTAAACGTAAACGAATGTCGGTAATTGTTAGTAATCCGCAAAACCAGGAATTACCTTACTTAATGTTTACCAAAGGTTCAACAGAGTTAATTTTAGAACGTTGCGATCGCTTACAAATTCAAGATCATTGCCAAGAGTTTAGCGAGCAGGAAAAACAAGAGATTCTAGATGTTAATAATCATTTAGCTGCCAATGGTTTGCGGGTTTTAGGTTTTGCCTATAAACCAATTGCAGAAATTCCTTCGGCAGATGCCGAGGAAACCAGCGAACAAGGTTTGATTTGGCTAGGTTTAGTCGGAATGATTGATCCACCTCGTATTGAAGTACAAGAAGCCGTACAAAAATGCAAACGGGCGGGAATTCGTTCGGTAATGATTACTGGTGATCATCCTCTGACAGCCATGGCGATCGCCTCGAAATTAGATATTACTACCACTCGCGATCGCTGTTTAACAGGACATGAATTAGAAGCTATGTCCACTGAAGAATTAGAAAAACAGGTCAAACAAATCAATGTTTACGCCCGTGTGACTCCCGAACACAAACTACGCATTGTCAAAGCTTTACAAAAACGTGGTGAATTCGTGGCAATGACAGGGGATGGCGTTAATGATGCTCCAGCCCTCAAACAAGCTGATATTGGTATTGCCATGGGCATTACTGGCACTGATGTCAGTAAAGAAGCTAGCGATATGATTTTGCTAGATGATAATTTTGCTACCATTGTTGCTGCCACTGAAGAAGGCAGAGTAGTTTACGACAATATCCGTCGCTTTATTAAATATATCCTGGGCAGTAATATTGGCGAGGTACTCACTATCGCTGCTGCTCCTCTACTAGGTTTAGGAGGTGTGCCACTCTCTCCCTTACAAATTCTCTGGATGAACCTGGTGACAGATGGTTTACCTGCTCTGGCACTAGCATTAGAGCCTGCCGAACCCAATGTTATGAGTCGTCCTCCCTACAGTCCTAGAGAAAGTATTTTTGCTCGTGGTTTGGGGTTATATATGCTCAGAATCGGTATTGTTTTTGCCATAATTGCTATTGCCCTGATGGTTTGGGCTTATAACTACGACAATGCAGACGGTAATCCAGATCGCTGGAAAACTATGGTGTTTACTACTCTCTGTTTAGCACAAATGGGTCATGCTTTGGCAGTTCGTTCTGATATTAAATTAACTGCTCAGATGAATCCTTTTTCTAATCCCTATGTTTTGGGGGCAGTAACTTTGACTACTATTTTGCAATTACTACTAATTTACGTTGCACCTTTGCGCAACTTTTTTGATACCCATTTTCTCACGCCTACCGAATTAGCAATTTGTTTCGGTTTTAGTATGTTGATGTTTGTTTGGATTGAATTAGAAAAGCTTGTTCAACGTTGGTTTTTCAATCGCTCTTAATCTCCATATATATGTATATATATATGTAGGGGCGTATGGCATACGCCCTGAGAAGATTAGGTGTCTTCAAAGATTCTTGAAGAAGCTGATGCAGGGTGCAAAGAAATATTCACCACCCTTCATTGTGACAAAACCATGAAAGTCGATTGGTTTTTTATCGTCGCAACCCCACTTCATGGGTTGTTGTTGTCGTGTCGAAGATCCTGCTCCTTGCCCAATTACAGACGTTTTTTTATTCTGGGTGCGTAAGTCCTATAAGTATTCAAACAAAATTAATGACAAGTTATTTTGCCACTACGAAATTAACTAACTTATTCGGCACAACAATCACTTTTTTAATTTCTTTACCCTCAAGATGACGCTGGGCAATTTCAGACTCCAGAGCATATTTCTCTAAAGCTGCTTTATCAGAACTAGCTGGCACTTGGATAGTACCGCGAGTTTTACCCATAATCTGCACTACTAAAGTAATTTCATCTACCACCAGTGCTGACGAGTCTACTTCTCGCCATTGCTGACGATGGACTGATTCGGTATTACCTAAATGACTCCATAATTCTTCGGCAATATGAGGAGCAAAGGGAGCAAGCAATAACACTAAAGTTTCAATCCCTTCTTGATAGACTGGCGAATCCTGACAGTCAGAATCTTTGAGAGCATTACTCAATTTCATCAATTCTGAAACCGCAGTATTAAACTGATAATCTCCCGATAAATCTTCAGAAATCTCTTGGATTGCTGTGTGGATGGCTCGACGCAAGTCTTTTTCTGCTTTAGTTAGTTCTCCAGATTGCCCAGTAACTTGAGTAGAATCATAACTTGTCACCAAAGACCAAACTCGATTTAAAAAGCGGAATTGTCCTTCAACATCTGCATCGTCCCATTCCAAATCCTTCTCAGGTGGGGCTTTAAACATGGCAAACATTCGGGCTGTGTCTACACCGTATTGAGCAATAACATCTTCAGGTGCGACACCGTTATATTTAGATTTGGACATCTTCTCAAAAAAGACTTCCAGTTTTTCTCCTGTTTCAGGATCTTTGGGATCTTCAGGATTAATTGCGGTTGGAGGAATGTATTTATTAGTTTTGGGGTTTTTATAAGTTAATCCCTGTACCATTCCTTGAGTTAACAAGCGTTTAAACGGCTCATCAAAATTAAGCAAGCCTCTGTCTCGCAACACCTTAGTAAAGAAACGAGAATAAAGCAGGTGCAAAATAGCGTGTTCAATACCACCGACATATTGATCCACAGGCATCCAGTCATTAACTTTATCCCGAGTAAAAGCGGTTTCAGTATTATTAGCATCGCTATAACGCAAAAAATACCAAGAAGAATCAATAAAAGTGTCCATCGTATCAGTTTCCCGTTTCGCAGGTTTGCCACAATTAGGACAAGCAACATTAGTCCAAGCTTCTAACTGAGCTAAAGGAGAACCTCCACGACCTGAAAATTCCACAGATTCAGGCAATTTTACGGGTAAATCGCTATCTGGTACAGGTACAGTTCCACAATCAGGACAGTGAATCACAGGAATAGGACAACCCCAATATCGCTGACGAGAAATCAACCAATCTCGCAAACGGTATTGGATTTTAGCTTTACCATAACCCTGTTGTTCAGCATACTCAATAATTTTAGTTTTACCTGTCTCTGATGGTGTACCATCAAACTGCTCGGAATTAACCATAATTCCTGGTTCAGTATAGGCTGCCGATAAGGGTTCATCAGCACTCTGTCCGACTGGCACAATGACAGTTTTAATGGGCAGTTGTTTCTCAGTAGCAAATTTAAAATCTCTCGTATCGTGGGCTGGTACACCCATCACTGCCCCTGTACCATATTCATAAAGAACATAGTCAGCAATCAAAATTGGCACTTCTAATCCGTTAAAAGGATTAATCGCTTTTCCTCCAGTGGGAACACCTCGCTTGGGTTTATCTTCAGCAGTTCTTTCAATTTCCGTCTGCCCTTTGATTTCCTCAATAAAAGCTTCGACTGCTGCTTTTTGCTCAGGGGTAGTTACTTGAGCAGTTAAAGGATGTTCAGGGGCAAGCACCACATAGGTTACACCATATACAGTATCGGGACGAGTAGTAAACACGGCAATTTTGTCATCTCTGCCGACGATGGGAAATTCTAAGTAAGCCCCGACAGATTTCCCAATCCAGTTAGCCTGCATAGTTTTGACTCTTTCGGGCCAACCATCTAACTGCTCTAAATCTTGCAAAAGTTTTTCAGCATAATCAGTGATTTTAAAAAACCATTGTTTAAGAAGTTTTCGTTCCACAATTGCACCTGATCGCCAACTCCGTCCTTCATTATCTACCTGTTCGTTTGCCAAGACAGTTTGATCGATAGGATCCCAATTAACGGCAGCTTCTTTTTGATAGGCTAAACCTGCATCGAGAAATTGTAAAAATAACCATTGCGTCCATTTGTAATAGTCAGGAGAACAAGTTGTTACCTCTCTGTCCCAGTCAATAGATAGCCCTAACTGTTTGAGTTGGTCGCGCATTTGAGCAATGTTTTGATATGTCCATTTAGCAGGAGGAATTCCGCGATCGATTGCTGCATTTTCGGCTGGTAAACCAAAAGCATCCCAGCCCATAGGATGTAAGACTCGATAACCTTGCATTCTTTTAAGGCGAGCAATCACATCGGTAATCACATAATTACGGACATGACCCATGTGTAAGTTTCCTGAAGGATAGGGAAACATGGAGAGTGCATAAAATTTTGGCTGTTCATTAGACTGGGGAGTTTGATCAATCCCTGATTCTTGCCATTGCTTTTGCCATTTTTGTTCTATTTCTGCTGCGTTATAGCGTGACTCCACGACTGGGTTTACTCCTAAACTAAATTACTATGATGAATTTGATAACTTTTAAATGAGGTTTGGTTACAGTCCAAGAGAAAAATTATTGAATAGCTTTCTCGTTTTTGTATTTCACTACATTTTACTCAAGCTCTGTAACCACAAAATTTTAAAATCAAATATGAGGATAGAAAGCAAAATTATCATGAAACCCACTTTTAAAACAAGATTGGCTTGGGAACAAGCTCAAGTGTTAATGCAACCTGCTATGCTACGAATAGTAGATAATATTCGCAAAGAATTAGAGTCATCGAACTGGAAAGGAACATACAAAGAAGTAACTTTACCAATTCCTGGTTATCATCTTTGTTTAACTCGTCCAGGATGCCAAGTGGAAGTTGATGTTTGGGAACTTTGCTATAAAGTTTGTTTTCAGGAATATGAGCCAATTCAACATATCTTTAGTCAGGAAGATGAAAATGCTTATCCTGTAGATATAGATACTCGTTTAATTGACGATGCGGGAGAAGTAGATTGGCAATTACTGGAATCAAAGGCTCAACATTCAGTTAGAAAGGTATTTAATACGCTTCCTGAACAGGAGTAAAAAACGATGAAGGATGAATTATGAGGGATGAAGTAATCAGTAATCAGTAATCAGTAATCAGTAATTAAAACGATGGAATTAAGACAAGTGCAGGAATCAGCAGGAGCAGTTTTTGATGAGTCAGGAGTAGCTCTGAGCTTTAATAATGACCATGAAGCTTTGGAGGCGGTTAAAGAAGGAGTAGCAATATGCGATCGCTCTCACTGGGGATTGATTAAAATTACAGGTGCAGATCGATTGCGTTATCTCCATAATCAAAGTACTAATGATTTTGAAAGCTTAAAGCCTGGACAGGGTTGTGATACGGTATTTGTAACTTCTACTGCCCGCACTATTGATTTGGCTACAGCTTATGTGACGGAGGATGCTGTATTAGTTTTGGTTTCTCCTAATCGTCGTCAGCAATTATTAACTTGGCTGGATCGCTTTATTTTTCCCTTTGATAAAGTTGAATTGACTGATATTTCCGTCGAATCTACAGTATTTAGCCTGATGGGAGAGAAAAGCAGAAGTTTATTAGCTTCTTTGATATCAAAACCTATCTCACTGAAGAATTTGGGAGATAATACCCTAATAAATATTGCTGATATGACTGTTAGACTGGCTTTTGGTAGTGGTTTAGCGACTCCTGGCTATACGCTCATTATGTCTAATGATCAGGCGGTGACAGTGTGGTCACAATTAATTGCTCAAGGGGTAATTCCTTTAGGCGATCGCTTGTGGTCAAGTCTCCGTATTCAACAGGGTAGACCTCTTCCTGATCATGAATTAACCGAAGATTATAATCCTTTAGAGGCAGGACTTTGGCAAACTATTTCTTTTGAAAAAGGTTGTTATATCGGTCAAGAGACTATTGCTCGTCTTAATACTTATAAAGGAGTCAAACAAAAACTTTGGGGTATTAAACTAAGTCAAGCTGTTACACCAGCAACTCCCATTACTTTTGAATCCAGTAAAATCGGTGTTTTAACTAGCTATACCGATACTCCTTCTGGTGGCTATGGGTTGGGTTATGTTCGTACTAAAGCAGGAGGGGCAGGTTTAGAAGTGCAAGTGGGTGAAGCTACAGGAGTATTAGTAAATGTTCCTTTTATCCGCCATGAAGACTAGTTGAAGGGATGAGGGATGAGGGAAATTAAACTGCTGTAATTACGCAATAAAATAACGCCCCCAGATGCTACTGTTGCGACTAGAGGCGCGGAAAAACAGTAAATGTAAAAATTCAAATTCTTAACATCAAAGATACCACAGAAAACCCGAAAGTCACAGCTTATTTTTAAATTTATTAAAACTTTCTGAAATTTCAGATCTAAAATCCTAGATCTGCTTTGGCAATTTCTGCTGCTGCATAAACTTCTTCATTGGGCAGTTCTTCCCAATCGGTAACGCCAATCTCACGATAAAATTGAGCATCATAAGCGCGAGTACGAACTACTACAGGCATCGGCACAGCATGACCTAATACTAAAGCCTGTTGTTTGGAATCCAGTTTAGCTAAGACCGATTTTAAGCTAGCACCCCCAGAAACTCCTGTAAAGATAGCCTCAATATCTTTTTCATCGTTAAGCAAGCAGGTGACACGAGTACCAATCTGGGACATGACTTCGTTATCAATTCCCGAAGGACGTTGATCGACTACTAACAGGGTAACAAAATACTTCCGCATTTCACGAGCAATTGTGCCAAAGATGGTTTGATGTACCACACTCGAATCAAGGAAGCGGTGTGCCTCTTCGATAGTAATAACTAACTGCCGTGGTTTATCAAGAGGATTTTTAGTTTGTAAAAAGTGATCGGCTTTTTTGACGTAGCTAGAATGAATACGACGGGTAATCATATTGGTTGCTAGCATATACGACAGCATATTCGATTGAGAACCAAATTCAATAATTACGTTTTTGCCTGCATCCAAAGCTTGAATCAACTGATCGATGTAATTGTGGGGACAAGCTGACCGAATATACTTAAGACTGTCAAAGCGCATGAGTTTACGCTGGAGGGAAGATATCGACCCTTGGTGTCCTTGTTTCGCCTCGCAGAACATCTTGATATCTTCGTTGGTCATATTAACCAAGCGCATAATCCAAGACCTGCCATATTCGTTGTATAAAATATTGGCATTGTCTAAAGCTGCTTCCGAAAGACCTAATTCTGAGGCGACTAATTTTAAATCTTCAATTTCAATCTGATCATAGCTTAAATAAAGCTCTTGGGCATCCCTAACACCTCGGCGTTTAGTTGATTCGGGATCGAGGGTATAGATATCTACCTGTCCTGGGAAAAGTTGACGCAGACCTTTTACAGTGCTTACCTGTTTACCCTCCTTCATTGCTTCCCAACCATATTCAGAGTGCATATCAAACATCAAATTGACGGCTGCACCTTTACGAATTACCCCAGATAGCAACAGACGAGTTAAAAAAGATTTCCCAGTACCCGATTTACCGAAAATTCCGTTACTTCTTTCTACAAACCGATCCAGATCGATACAGACAGGAACATCCATATCTAAAGGTTGACCAATCGAAAAATTACGGCGATAGGGATCATCCTCCCAACCAAAAACGTTACGAAAATCAGCTTCAGAAGCTTCGTAAACCTGACTAAAATGAGCAGGAATAGTTTTAACTGGTAACAATTCCATCTCCGTACTGGTTTGGGGTTGTAGTGAACCTAAACTAGTATCTTTGGGAGGATCAATCGGTAAACTAGAAAAATCACTCTTGGTGGCTGTAGGGGTAAACATCAACATGGGAGAGAGATTGACTGTGCCATAAGTGCCACTACCTGCTAAGACATCCCGTAAAAAAGTATCTTCAATGGGTGGAGGATTGGCAATAATGCGATCGCTCGAAGTTCCTAAAGATACATCTGTTAGTAAACAAAAGAAACGTGACCTCACCCCTTGAACGACTAAGAATTTACCGACACGCATATCTTCAACAGATACATCAGGGTGTAACCGAACTTCTAAACCTTTGGTTAAAGAACCTTGAATAACCGAACCTAGAGGGATTTCAAAATTCATGTTTGATGTTTGGTAGAAGGAAATTAGGAAGTAGGAAGTAATCAAAGTAGTGGAGTGGTGGAGTGGTGGAGTTATTAAAGTATTATTTACTACCTACTACCTCTCTACCTCTCTACCCCTCCATCTTCCTTTTGACTTTTGACTTTTGGTTTTAATTTTATGACGATCTTTGATGTTTTTCTGCTAACTTACGCTTATTCTGCTAATTTTAATCAATTTAATTTTTAATATCCTATCAAAATAAACCAAAGACTAATTATGTCAACTACCGCAAAATTGATTTTACCGCGAATGGGTTGTGGCACTTGGGCATGGGGCAACCGTCTGTTGTGGGGTTATGACGAGAGTATGGATAGCCAACTACAGACAGTATTTAATCTTTGCGTCAGCGAGGGAGTGACACTTTTTGATACTGGTGATTCTTATGGCACAGGTAAACTCAAGGGTCAAAGTGAAAAGTTATTGGGAAAATTTGACCAAGAATATCAAGGCGTAAATAAAGATAAGATTTGTTTGGCTACTAAACTTGCTGCTTATCCCTGGCGATTAACACGCAAATCGATGGTCAAAGCAGGACAAGCTTCGATACAACGTCTCGGTAGGGTAGACTTGGCGCAAATGCACTGGTCAACTGCTAATTATTTCCCTTGGCAAGAATGGCAACTTTTGGATGGTTTAGCGGATTTGTATGAACAAGGTTTAGTCAAGGGAGTGGGACTATCTAATTATGGCACTAAAAGACTAAAAAAAATCCACCAAAAATTTAGCGATCGCGGTATCCCCCTTGCTACTCTCCAGGTGCAGTATTCTCTTCTCTCTACCTATCCCATCACTGATTTAGGTCTTAAGGACACTTGTGATGAATTGGGTATTAAGTTAATTGCTTATAGTCCCTTGTGTTTGGGAATTTTAACAGGGAAATATACCGATCCTAGTACCTACCCTTCAGGCTTACGCAGGTTTCTATTTAAAAGACTAGTTCCTGAAGCCAAGTCACTGTTAGATTGTTTAAAAGCGATCGCGCAATACCGTAATAAAACTATTGCCCAAGTAGCTATAAATTGGTGTATCGCTAAAGGAACAATTCCCATTCCTGGGGCAAAAAACCTTCAACAAGCACAAGAAAATATCGCTGCTTTAGACTGGGTATTAGATGCAGGAGAAGTGGCAGAATTAGATCGAGTAGCAGCTAATGTAGATAAACCGATGGTGCAAAATATATTCCAAACCAGATAAAATTCTTTCAATACAATTATTCAATTATTATTTTAACTTGAGTGATCGCCCTTTTACTGTCTTATTTTAATATTGTTGAAGTGAATAGATTAGACTAACTGGCGATCGCCTAAAAAGTTAAGCTTTGTCGATTATCAAAAGCTACTTTTTTTAAGTAGTACACAAGCTACAACAATACCAATTATCACCAAAAGTGCCATCGGATAGAATACATAGTTGTAAGTTCCAAATAAATCTCGAATGCCTCCTGTTACTAACGTTCCAATTAAAGCACCAACTCCATAGGCTGTGAAGACAAGACCATAGTTTTGAGCATATTGCTCAGGATTAAAGAAGCGTAATGTTATGGTTGGAGCCATAGCCAACCAACCACCAAGACAGAACCAAAAAAGGCAAAAGGCAATGAGATATGTGGCAACCTGTCCAGTTCGAGCATTAATCATTAACACACAGGCTATGAGAATCAACACATATGACAAAATTGCCACATAGTGAGGCTTGAACCGATCGCTTAACCAACCAAACAGCGGACGGCTCACTCCATTAAACAGAGCAAACAAGGAAACGCTGCTAGCAGCTACGGTCGGATTGATATCAATGATTTCTTCCCCTACTGGACTAGAAATGCCAATCGCACTCAAACCCACTAGAGTTCCGATAGCGTAGCAAATCCACAGCCCATAAAATGATCGACTCTTGAACAAGTTCTTCGGGTAGGTTTGAGTCGAAACTGCTGTAGAGGCGGTAGTACTCTGCTGAGGATGCCAGCCCTTAGGAGGCAACTTCATCGTCAGGGCAATGGCTAAAATAATGACCATAAAGGCTATACCAAGAATGCGCAAAGTGGGTCGAACCGTGTAGGCTGCGATTAGTTGGTTCGCAAGAGGAGCGGTGATTAGTGGCGAGAGTCCAAATCCAACAATAGTCAAACCCACAGCTAATCCTTTCTTATCAGGGAACCACTGGGAGATAACAACGATAGGGACACCATAGACAATACCAACTCCAGTTCCAGCGATCACCCCGTAGGTGAAGACTAGGATTCCAACCTGAGTAGCAAAGCTTGAAAGTATGTACCCCAAACCTACGACGATGCCTCCGATCGCTGTTGTGATGCGAGTTCCAATACGAGGAATGTAAAAGCCTGTAATCGGCATCAGTACAGCATAAAAAAACAGTACAAAGGTATACGGCAAAAGGCTTTCAGTTGCACTAATACCCATCTCATTTTCTAAGGGAGTTCTGAAAATGCTCCAGGAATACACAGTTCCCAAGCAAAGTAAAATAAGCATCCCAAAAGGGATCAGGAACCATCTGCCTTGATCTGCGGGTTGTCCCAAGAGCATTACCTTGGATTGAAGATGATTTATTGTACTCATAACCTTCCTAAAGGAGCAAAAACTGAATTAGGTGTAGAGGGAGTATTGAAACTACCTACTGTAGGTATACCTTACAAAGTTTTTACTTCTCAGACTGTATAGAAATAGCCAGAATGGTAGGTATGTCTGCAAGTCAAGCACAGAGGTGAAAATAGTATACAATTCAGATAGGCTAACTATATCAACAAGACTTACAAAAAGGTTGTGGTTCAGTTTATTTGCCTTTTGCCCTAGGGAGAAAATATAAAAAGGTTGATCGCCCTTTTAACTGCTTTATAAAATCAGGCGATCGCTATTAATTGTGATATATCGAATCTTGATTCTGCAAGCTTGATAGTGTTTTAGTTGGCACTCAATAAAACTATATACACTTTAATCAGCTTTAGCTTTCCTTGTTACGCGAGGCTTTCCAGGCTTCCTTAGTTCTCTCTAAATTGACCTTAAACTCGTCTACGCCCATAACAGTACCTACACGGTCTTCGTCCCAACAGGCTGAAAAAAGACCGTAACTTAGACCAACTACACCCAAAGCCAAAAAGCCAAAGGAAACAGCTAAAGCTAGATAAGGAGGTAAATCAATTACGTTGCTGGTTTTCAGCCAATAAAAAATAAATAGGGATGACATACCCAAGACAGAGGGAATACCACAAAATACAGCCATGCGTCTGCCCATACGCTTACTGACGACATCAGGAATTGCCGACAAGTTAGATTTTGGGCGAGAACTTCTGGAAGTTGATTTGGTTTTTACCTTAGTTGGTTTTTTCGAGGCAACAGAAGTAGTTTTTTCAGGTTGCTTTTTTTTATTATTTTTACGGGGTTCAAATGGTAAACGACCCCGTTGAGAATCTGATGGCATGAATTTATTTTATGCTTAACGACGAATGCCAAGGCGTGCAATCAATTTTTGATAACGCTCATAATCTTCTTTTTGGAGATAAGCTAAAAGTCCTTTGCGACGACCAATCATTTTGAGCAAACCACGACGGGAAGAGTGATCTTTTTTATTAACTCTTAAATGGGCAGTTAGCTGATTGATTCTTTCAGTCAAAACGGCAATTTGCAAATCAGCAGAACCAGTGTCGGTTTCATGAATTTGATATTCTGCCATTAATTCTTGTTTGCGCTGTTGAGTCAAAGTCATATGGGTTTAGTTTAATTTGTCTAAATAGATTAAAACTGCAAACTATTATATTATCATCGTTTTTTTAGATTTTTCATCCAGCAATATTTACTTGTTGATGTGATTTTCTAGGTTTATAGTAAGAATTTTGAACAGTACTAGCTACTCAGGCTACCCATCGCGTTTTGTAATCTAAACTTTTAAATCGACTATTTAATTAAAACTTGACTTTCTAGGGGTCAATAGCTTCTAATGTTTAGTACCTATGTTCTGAATGGACATATCAAGTTTTTGTGGTCATTGCACAATACTTGTCCTCATACAACATACCCCAGAAAAAGTTATGGAAACTTTAACTCCAGCCCAAAAAGAACTTTATGATTGGCTTATAGAGTATATTAAATCTACTCAATATGCACCATCTATCAGACAAATGATGAAGGCGATGAATTTGCGATCGCCTGCCCCTGTGCAAAGTCGTTTAGAAAGACTACGAAATAAAGGTTATATTGACTGGACTGATGGCAAAGCCCGCACTATTAGAATTTTACACCAACCTGAAAAAGGATTATCAATTGAAGGTGAAATTGCTGCGGGTGGTTTAGTTGAACCATTCACCGACGAAAAAAGCAAATTAGATTTATCAGATTTATTTTCTCAACCAGACTGCTATGTACTGCGGGTAGTGGGAGATAGCATGATTGAAGATTTAATTAATGAAGGTGATTATGCAATTATGCGATCGCTTTCTGCAACATCAGAAATTAAAAATGGTGATATTGTAGCTGCTAGAGTTGCTGGACATGGTACAACCTTAAAACGCTTTTATCAAGAAAAAGAACAAGTTACCCTCAAGCCTTCCAACCAAAAATACGAACCGATTAAGGTCAAAGCTGATAATATCGAAATTCAAGGTATCTTAGTCGGTGTCTGGCGAGCCATAGCTAATAACTAAATAGGCTTTAAAGTCGAGAAAGTTGACGAATTAGAGGGATATAGGCAATAACTTACTATTTTTCATTCATCCTTTATCCCTCATCCTTAATAAACACTTATGTCTACTTCTGTTAAAATCCCCACTTTATCGAATGAATTAAAAGACAAGTTGCGAACACCACTGACTATAGGCTCAGTGGTAGTAAATAGTCGTGTTTTCCAGTCTCCCTTATCAGGAGTGACAGATTTAGTCTTTCGGCGATTAGTCAGACGCTATGCCCCTCAATCAATGCTGTATACCGAGATGGTAAGTGCCAGAGAAATTTATCATCTTCAGGGATTACCGACAATTATGGCAATCGCTCCTGACGAAGATCCCATTAGTATTCAGTTGTTCGATTGTCGCCCAGATTTTATGGCAGAAGCAGCCCAAAAAGCTGTTGCCGAAGGAGCAAATACCATCGACATTAATATGGGTTGTCCTGTCAACAAAATCACCAAAAAAGGCGGTGGATCGTCTCTATTGCGTCAACCAGAAGTCGCTGAGGCAATAGTTAAAACTGTCCTAGAGGCAGTAGATGTACCTGTGACAGTTAAAACCCGTATTGGTTGGGATGATGCGGAAATAAATATTATTGATTTTGCTCGGAGAATGGAAGCTCAAGGGGCAAAAATGCTAACTCTTCATGCTCGTACTCGCGCCCAAGGCTATAATGGTACTGCAAGATGGGAGTGGATAGCCCAAGTTAAAAAAGTTTTGTCCATTCCTGTAATTGCGAATGGTGATATTTTTTCTGTTGAAGCTGCAATTAAATGTCTGGAGTTAACTAATGCAGATGGGGTAATGTGTTCCAGAGGCACTTTAGGTTATCCGTTTTTAGTCGGCGAAATCGATCACTATTTAAAAACAGGGTCAAGATTACCCTCTCCATCCATAGTTGACCAACTCCAGTGTGCTAGAGAGCATCTTTTAGGTTTATGGGAATATAAAGGACAACAGGGAATCTATCAATCTCGCAAACATTTAGCTTGGTACTGCAAAGGGTTTTCTGGGGCAGCTGAATTAAGAGAGCAACTATCCCAAATTACCAGTCTAGAAGAAGGACACGCAATTTTAGAGCGGGCAATTCAAAGATTACGCGGAGTGTAATTGACGAAGTCAGAGTCAGCCCCGTCGTTTGACGGCGATGTACCGCTGACTTAAGTTTAGCTATTTAGTTGTTCTTGCCAGTTAGCTAGGGAAGTATCCACACTAGTTACATAGGCTTGTTCTTCTGTGGTAATAGCTTCAGCATTTGCTTGTTGACTGGTAATCAAATCTGCTGTGGCATCGGAGATATCACCTTGACGTTTATTTAAGCGATCGCGTAGGACTGATACTGGTGCATTACATTGTATAATTTTTATAGGAATATGCTGGGTATCCGCTTGGGAAATTGCAGTTTGACGTTGAACCAAGCGATCATATTTGGCATCAAGAATAACAGTAAATCCTGCTGTTGCTAGCAGCAAACCTAATTCTAAAAGGCGTGTGTAGGTTTGTTGAGTCATTTCAGTTGAGTAAAGATCATCTTGCCCAGGCTCATCTATAGGGATGCCAGCTAAATGCTTGCGAACGGCATCAGAACGGAGGTGAATCGCGCCTTGTTTCTTAGCAAGATACTGGGCAACTGTACTTTTACCTGAACCTGATAATCCAGACATTAAAATTAGATTGCCTGATTTAGTTTGAGTATATTGATAGGCTTGTCGGTAATAATCACTGGCTGTTTTTTTTGCCTGCTTTTTAATATCTGTACTGACTTCAGGATCATCGAGTAAAAATGAGTTTACTTTCGCTCTAACATAAGCTTGTCTACTTAAATAAAAGGGTAGTAAAAGTAAGCCTGTCCAGTCACCTGTATATTCAAGATAACTATTTAAAAAAGCGTTAGCTAAATCTGGTTGAGATCGGGCATCTAAATCCATAACGGTAAAAGCAATGTCGTAAAATGTATCGACAAAACGGAAAGACTCATTAAATTCGATGCGATCAAATAATTGTATTTTATTTTGCCACAAGCAGATATTTTTGAGGTGTAAATCACCGTGACATTCTTTGATTTTGTGTTGTTTAATACGAGTGTTAAATAATTCCTCTCGTTCATTCAAAAAATAATCGGTATAAGCTTTTGTTGCTTCTAATTGCTCTTGAGTTTGAACTACACCAAGATACTTTTGAGATTGATGATAATTTTGCTCGATCGCGACTCTAATATTAGCAACTGTACCAAAACTACTAATATATTCATTGGTGTCCGCCGTCTGATGAAACTGAGCTACTATTTTTCCCAATTCCATCAAGCGATCGCTTGATAATTTATTAGCTGCTAAAAGATTAGTAAATAAATTATCTTGGGGAAATTGACGCATTTGCAGCGTGTATTCTACTATTTCCCCTATTCCTCCCAGGGTCAACTTATTATTCTGATTAACAATAGGAATAACTGCTAAATACAAGTCACTTGCAATTTTTTTGTTCAAGTTTAATTCTGTTTCTAAAAAATATTTTCTTTTAGCTAGTATAGAATAGTCAAGAAATCCAAAATTCACACTTTTTTTGAGTTTATAAGCATATTCTCCTGTTAAGAAGACATAGGAAGCATGAGTTTGAATTATTTCTATTGGCTCAGTAACAGGATGAGGATAAAAACTCGCTACCTGCATTTGCTCAATTAAATAAGAAATATTAGTCATTAAGCTGTTATTCATTTAAACTGCACATCTAGTCAGAACCAAAAGCAAAAAATTGAAAGCTTATTTCTTCTTACTTCCCTAAAGCAATACTAGTAGATTTAGATTCAGAAACTAAACAGTTTTCAGCTAAGACACTACGATACATTTCTCCTAAATGGGCAATTACATCAATTAAAGTTAAACGATAATCACTCAGATATTCTGTATGTAATCCTTCCAATTCCAGTTGCCGAGCTAAACTATCTATCACTTCCAGATGAATTTCTACAACTTTGCCTAGAGGTAGATTAACAAAAAAAGCTTGTTCGACAAATTGATCTATCTGATTATTAATTTGATTTTCTTCAATGAAATAATTACGAAGAATTTGCGAGTACATTGCTTTAAATTCTTGTAGCAAGTTCTCTTGTTCTAGAATTGTCAGATTATTAAAAAACTGCTGAGGATCTCGTTGAGAGTAAATACGCAAATATCCCAATCTCTCTTTTAACTTATTATTAAGTCGGGTTTGGTGAGGATTATGTTGATGTATTGAACATTTTTTAATAGTTTCAGGCATAAACTCTCTTCCAGACTAAGTTTAAATTTCAGTTTGATTAATTTCTGCTTCTGAACGAGATAGTAAAGAATCTTGAAGATGACGTTGGTGTTTTCTTTTTTTAACTATTAATTCTCTCGATTCTTCATTAATTGTAGACTGTGGCAATTGTTCAATTTCTGCTTCTGTACGATTAAGCATATTTTGTTGAACATTTTGTTGGTGATGACGATTTTTGCTGATTGCTTTTCTGGCTTCTTCTTGAGTACTCATGTTCGACCTCCAAATAAAATTTTTTGATTAGACTTGTTTGGCAAAAATAAATTAGAAATCAAAATTTATAGCTTTCGTCCTTCTTCCTTCTTCCTAATCTCAATCAGGGTTTATAAAACTTATGCAAGAGATGCCATCAACTATCGTTCACAATCCAGCAATGAAAATAACTTTATTCAGACTCCTGACTTCTGACTTCTATTTTCAAGACAGGTCTGTTATTTATACTGCTACTGCTTCTTTTAACTTAGGAAAACCATAAGACAAATTAGTCACCTGAGTTTGTCGATGAAATGTTTGATCTTTAAAAGCTTCTAAATCTGGCATCTCCTGCCAACATTTACGACAAAACCAATATTCTCTGTTATGGCTAATATGGTGGAGTAGAGTGTTAGAACAACAAGGACAAATAGTAAAAAGACTCATGATTATTGCAACTAGATATCAATGGATTTAAATTTAATTTTGAATAAGTAACAAATGACAAAGCTCATCACTGTTAATTTGATTTAAATCATAGCAATGAAATTTGAAGAACCTGTGAGGAATTTAAATGTTCTAATACCAAATTAAATAAAAAAAAAGCTAAGGTATTTCTACCCTAGCTGGAAATAAGCAACATTAAATTGTTTTCAGATTACTGACCAAGATGGCAATCTAGATGTTATTAAACCCAAATCCGCCATTCTTATAACTCAAAGATTCCTCCACCTTCTATACCGAAAGCTTCAGCTTCATTTTGGTATCTGCCTTGGACATAAACATCAGTGTTTTCTTTGACTGGGAAACTGACGCCAGTTTTAATTTGAAAATCAAACTCTGTCTCACTATCACCGAAACCTGAAGCTCTAGAAAAACCCAAACCAGGGCTGAGAAATGCAGTTAAGTCGCTGTTTTCAAATTGATATTCAAAACGAGGATTAAGATAGAGACCCAATAAAGTAAGAGTTTCATCACTATCTTCAACCCCAGCAAAACCAAAAGTGAATTCTAGGTCAGCACCAATATATTCATTAAACTTAGTACCACCAAAGACATGACCCTGAAAACCTAAGTCTAAGTTGTCTCCAAAAAATATACCTGCGCCCCCACCTGCATACCAATTTTCAAAAGGCTGAATGCTGCTTCTAGTTCTTCTGGTTCGTTGAATTTGGGCTACTTTCTGCTCACCTTCTTGATAAGTAACACTAAAATCATTACAAGCTGCTCCCGTTTCGCAGGAAACTTGATAATCTTTATACTCTTCTGTCTCGACAGTTTGGGCTGTAACTGCGTAGGGAAGAGCGAGAGCTAAAATAGTCGCTAAAATTGTAGTTTTGATCATTATCCTGACACCACACTTAAAAATCTTTTGGGTATCAGTATAACTCTAAGTACAAAGATGACAAATTAAATAATTAAGTAACTTTTATTGAAGGCTCTAGCAGTAAATATATCTACTAGTAGATTAAAAGTCGTACATTATTTGACTAGAAGCAAGGTCAAGCAAAATTTTACTACACAACAGACTCAAGCTAATTACCTATGCTGACCTTAATGTAGTATTTTTGTTTTTTATTTATATTGCTCAGGTTTAAAGGTAAAATTGGGCTGACAATCGGATAATTTATATCGGAAGGATGATTTTAGATTAATGTAAAGAAAGTTAAAATTCCGTGATTTTTTCTTTTGCCTTTTGCTTGACTCAGATTACTTATCCAAGAAATCTATTATTTTGTAGCAATTTGGTAGCTTCTTCAGCAGGTAAAGGCTTACTGAATAGATAGCCTTGAATATATTCACAGCCTAAATTTTTTAATAGCTCTTTTAATTCTTCTGTTTCTACTCCTTCAGCTACAACATTGAGATTTAAGCCTTGTCCTAGGGTGATTACAGCGTCTACGATCACGATATCTTCGGCACTTTCCGCTACCTCATAGATAAAAAGATCACCAAATTGACGTTTTAGTTGCTCTTTTAAAGAATCCAAGATAACAACAAATCTGGCGTTTGAGGGGACGTTTTTCACTAGAAGAAAACAAAGGCTTACTCATAATAGCGCAATCGAGTAAGTTAAAGAAAATATTTTCTGCTTCTTGATCGAGATGGTGAGATAATTTTGGTAATTCCGCGATCGCATCTATCAAAGCTTTATTAATATTCCCAGCCGAGGCTTGTATTGCTCCCAAAGGCGTATTAATTTCATGGGCAATTCCTGCTACCAATTGCCCCAAAGCTGCTAATTTTTCTTGTTGAATTAGTTGTTGTTGCGCTAATTTAAGCTCTTGAACAGTTATTTCTAAACTTCTAGTCTGTAATTCAAGCTGATGGATATATTCGGCTTGGGGAGCAATCGGAAAAAGTTGGTTTTTTCAGATAGCTCCCGCCACGCGCCAAGAG
>CAYMWC010000052.1:0-26847 GCA_964393695.1 uncultured Pleurocapsa sp. | reverse complement strand
AGAGAAACCATATGATATTTTATCGGTTAATTAACCTCAAAATCAACACCCTAGGCTAGTGGATATAATACATCGGAAGATTTAGATGGAGATGGAGATTTAGATTTAGATTTTATACTTGGTTTTCAAGGAACATCGGCAGCGGTACCTCATGTATCTGGATTAGCAGGTCTGATTTTTAGTGTATATCCTGATATTAGTCCAGCGGAAGCTCGTAACACAATCGAAAGAACCGCTGACAAAGTCGGAACTTTGCCCTATGCCGTCGATCCAGGACATCCAAATGGTAGGTGGAATCAGGAAATGGGTTATGGGCGAATTAACGCTCTACGTGCCATGCTTGCAGCCGCACCTCTTAACCCTGATTTACCATGGTTTCGCGAAGTGGTTTTTGAAGATGGAATTGTTAAAGATGGAATTGTTAAAGGAGGTATGGAACTCAACGATGAAGAATCGTTTGCGTCTGATGAGAACGACATATTTAAATTTGCTGACAGTGGCATCCCAACTACTACTTTTCAATTAGGACCCTTTCAACAAACCCATGTCGAGCTTCCCGTATGGATTAATAAGTTAGGAGGAGAGGTACGAGGTGAAGTTCGTTTCGTATTAGATTGGAAAACTGATTCATCAATTGACGTCAAATTTAATATAAAACTGTATGAAGGAACCAGTGAAGATACGGATGACTTGGATGGTGAAGCTGATGGGACAGTAAATATTCCAAAAGATACCACAAAAATGATAAATGCAAAAGTAACGAACACAGATGAAGATGATAACGATTTCGTCCATATAATCATGAAAATAACAAATAATAGACGACCTTAGAGCGATCACACCTTTGTAGAGATTGCTTGGGGTGTCAAGTGCGATCGCATCTTTACAGTTTCATAGGGATCGAAGTATAGCGATCGCTTGGTTCTGATGAGAATCATTCGGCGATCGCAAACTTAGTTCCTTGGTTTCGTCGGTAATGTTGGCGATCGCCGAAATTCTAGAATTACCAGCAGTAGAATATAAGCGATCGCTAATCCTACAACAACCAATTAATCAATAACTCCTCACATTTGCTAAACTTTTTGGCGTGCGATCGCTTAAGCGTCAAATTTAGTTTCATTTGTCTCAGGCAAATACTAGTCTTGAGTAACGTTAAAATAAAAGTGAGTCGTTCTCTTGGATCGAGGAAAAAGCATGACAATAGCCGAAAAAATCTATGAAATGTTATCGACAATGCCAGAAGAGCGAGTCATTCAGGTATTAAACTTTGTTACCGAACTGCACGATAATGAATCGGACATAAAACAAAAGTTAGATTTTCGTAAGTCAGCAGGATTAGGGCAGGAAATTTGGCGATCGGTTGATGTAGAAGGATACATTCAACAGGAAAGATCTTCATGGGATTAGAGTTGAAAACAGGAGATATTGTCTTTGTAGATACTGCTCCTTTTATCTATTTCTTTGAACGACATCCAGTATATTTTCCCTATGTAGAGAAACTTGTAAATAATGTCTACAATCAAGATGCGCGAATCATTACTTCTATTATCACATTAATTGAAGTCACAACCTTGCCTGCACGGATGGGAAATCAATCTTTAGTTAGAGAGTATCGCAATTATCTCACTAATTCGAGTCATATCCGTATGCTGGCCGTCGATTCACCTATTGCCCAACAAGCTGCTCTAATTCGTGGGCAATATAGTATCAAAACACCAGATGCAATTCAATTAGCTACAGCGATCATTAGTGGTGCTAATCATATAGTGACCAACGATTTGCAATGGAAACAGTTAACCGATCAAAATATCTTGATAGTACCAGAAATTTAACCAAATTCAATTCATTTGCACATTTCTTTGGTTTTATAGGTAATATAGGCGATTGCTAATCATACAACAACCAATTAATCAATAACTCCTCATATTTGCTAAAATTTTTGGCGTGCGATCGCTTAAACGTCAAATTTAGTTTCATTTGTCTTAGGCAAATACTAGTCTTGAGTAACGTTAAAAATTCTGTTGTCGCTAAGAAATATTAACACAACTTTTCCCTTAAGTTTTCTGAAAAAAATCGCAAAGTAAAGACAATTTTAATTATCTGAACAAAAGTTTTGTAAATAAAATCTAAAAAAATAATGACAAATACTTAAAAGTATGCGATACCCGAAAAACGACTATAACTGAAACGCGATCAAAAATAGTTTTTATCAGCTATGCAAGTACGTTTATTAGGCAAGCTGTCATTGTTTATCACAATATTTGCCTTACCACAATTAATTACCTCAACCTCTACTCCTCAAGCATTTCTCTGTTCTTCCGTCTTGGCAGCAGACACTAAAACTTTGGGAGATACAGGAGATAGTGGAGAAGAAGGAGTAAAAGGCAACAATGGTCGCAATAGTGACAATTTAACTGTGTTTGCCGATGGCTCACCCATGACTTTAGATTTAACTGGGGGTAATGGTAGTCCAGGACAACAGGGAGTTAAAGGTTATGATGCTTTTTGTGAGCAACAAAAAGAGTTAATAGGCAAAGACTTAAAAGGTGCTGACGGTGGGAATGGTGGTGATGGTGGTGATGGTGGTGTTGGAGGGAATGGTGGAGCTTTGACTGTTTATACCACCAATAAAGAAGATCTCAAACAAATCTATGTAATTGCTGCGGGGGGAGAAGGTGGCGTGCCTGGAAAAGGCGGAGTAGGTGGAGAAGGCTGTAAATGCGATCGCCCTTACTGGAATGAAAAAACTTGCTCTGGTGATCCTGGCAGTTCCAACTATAGCTGCACCACGGAGGAATTCCAATGTAGTGATGGCTACTCAGGGCGAAAAGGACGCAGTGGCAGAAAAGGCAGAGATGGCAACATGGGCAATTTGACTTTAATTAATTTAGATAAATCCCTAGATCCAGATTTTCCTGAAGTTACTGCCCCGATCAGTGAATTACAAGGGCGAGGTTTTACTTTGTCGAGAAATATTTGGGAAAGTAAAAACAATGCGAAATCTTTATTTGCTCCTGGTTCGGTTATTGCCGATCAATACAAAGAGTTAATAGCTCGTCATGAACATACTGTCTTGGTGGTCTGGGAGGCCCCACAACCAGTGGAAAACTTTGACGATCAACAGATTACTCTGAGTCTCAAAGGCGCAAATGATGCCAATATTATCTTGCCTGAGGATGTTTGGTTAGAAAGCAAAACAGTAAAACAAGGTAAATTAACCCAAGTATTTGTTTTTAATGCTGTTCCAACTAAAGACGTAGCTGATTTAGAGATCGATGGTTTATTTGGACAGGGAGCAGGTTTAGAACTCGATATCTTTGATGAAGCCGAGCAGTCTAATTTGATTGCTACAGATTTCGTGATTGATTATCGGGTGGGGGAAAAGTCAGAAGAAAAGAATTTCTTTGGTGGCACTAGTACTGTTTATAAAACCAAATATGAAGGAGCAATTCCTCAAAGCGCGATCGCTAAAAATGGCAATTTATTTACTTTGCAGCTAGGTAAATTACCTATTCCCCCAGAATATCTCAAGCCAGGATTAAAAGTAGAAATTGAAGTAGTTGCTAAACGCTCGTTAGGGAAAAACTCCCAAATGAAAACGTTATCTACTACTACTACTATTGAAGGTCAAAATTCTCAGTCTTAGGGAAGTTATTAGTTATTAGTTTTTAAAAGAATGAGGACAATTCTAAACTTCTGACTTCTGACTTCTGACTTTTGACTTTTGACTTTAATCTTTAGAGATGCTCTGGACTGCTACTTCAATAGCTCTTCTAACCGCAGTATCTTTGTCAGCAATAACTATACTCTCAGATTCGGTACGTTGTGCTACCACCGCACAAACACCAGCAGCAGCAAAACCATAGACTCCAGCCATCTTAAAGAGAGTACCTGTTTCCATTTCGTAATTAAGAATATTAAGCTGACGATAGGTAGCAGTAATGCCTGTGAGCCAAGGTTGGAGGTGTGGGTTGGCAGAAGATTCGGTTCTTTCTTGTCCTTCATAAAAAGTATCTACTGAGGCAGTAATACCCAAATGACAAGGAATATCCAAACGACGAGCAGTTTCTACTAAAGCCACGGTCAAATAAGGATCGGCAACCGCAGGATATTCTACGGGGGCTATATCTAAAGCTGCTCCTTGACGGCACAAGGCTGCTTGCGAGACTACAATGCTTCCTACTGGCACATTTGGCTGAATTGAGCCACAAGTACCAATCCGAATAAACTGTTTAATTCCAATCTGAACTAACTCATTTACTACGATACTTAAAGAAGATCCCCCCATTCCACTAGTAGCGACTAAAATGGGTTTGCCGTTGGGCAAATTTCCTAAATAACTATGAAGTCCTCGATATTCTGACAGCAGTTTGACGTTTTGTAAATAAGTATGGGCGATGTAGTGCGATCGCTCTGGCTCTCCCGATAGCAATACTGTTTGGGGTGCAGGAACACCAAGGTCTGACTGATTAAAACCAATATGATAAAGTTGCATCCTCAAAATCTAACTCTAAATTAAAAATTAATGTCAAGTTAGCATTGATTATCACTCGCCAATTACTATTGACTGATACTGAAAAATGGTAACTCTCGAAAAATTTTCCGCAATTGTCTCTAGTTGTAAAAATAGTACAGTCGGCAAACATCTACCAAATGCTCTGTACGTTCATACTGCTGCCCTATCCCATCTTGATCCTCTATTAAGAGACTATGAGCGTCAGGCTAGAAATTTAGTCAATAGTAATGATCGGGCGACAATTATCAAGTTTGCTACTGATCGACCGAAAGTTTCTTATTTATATTATCCTGATTTTGATCGCGATCCTCATCCCCAATTACATCAAAGTATTGTGGTCGATTTGGCTAGTGAAGAGGTTTCCGTCAGACAATATCATAATTCTCATAATCCTCCTATTCTCCATCGCAAAGAAACCTTTGTTACTCAGGATTATCCCTTTTATGACATTTTTGCGGAATTGACTCAAGAAGAGGTGGCTTTAGGCTTATTAGATAACTCCCGTCACATTGGGACTTTACAAGAATGGACGCGGTGGTTATTACAACAGGGCATATCTTTAGTAGATCATCATGTTGCTTGTCCCATAGATTCCCCCGTCGCTGGTAAACAAACTATCTTAATTGAAAGACATAAAGCAGCAATCAAGCGCTCGGAATTATCTCGTCCTGTCAGAATTGCTGTGGAAGCCAATTTATTCAAAGAAGGAACTACTTTTTTTGATTATGGTTGTGGTCATGGAGAAGATGTTAAACGTTTGCAAGAACTTGGTTATTCTAGCTTTGGCTGGGATCCTTACTATCGACCTAAAGCTGAGTTTGTAACTGCCGATATTGTTAATCTCGGTTATATTATTAACGTTATTGAAGATATAGTTGAACGTCGGGAAGCTCTAATTAGAGCTTGGGAATTAACCCGCAAGGTCTTGATTGTCTCGGCACAAGTATTAGTAGATGATCGCCGTCGGGGTTTAGTTGCTTACGGAGATGGTATTGTCACTAATCGTAATACTTTCCAAAAATATTATGAACAAGAAGAACTGAAACTCTATATTGAACAAGTACTGGGGGTTGAATCAATTCCCGCAGGGTTGGGAATCTATGTAGTTTTTCGTCAAGAAGCCGAAGCCGAATCTTTCCGCGCTTCTCGTTTGTATTCACGTCTGAGTACTCCTAGAATTCAGACACAGGTTAGAAATTTCGCAGATTATCGGGAATTATTGACTCCTCTAATGGATTTTTATACCCAAAGAGGTCGTTTGCCTGTCAAAGGCGAATTAAGTACCGAAAACGCCATCAAAGCTGAATTTCGCAGCTATCAACGGGCGTTCAAACTGATTCTACAAGCTACAGATCGGGATGAATGGGAAGCGATCGCCGAAAAACGTCGTCAAGATCTTTTAGTATATTTAGCTTTAGGTAAATTTAGTGGTCGTCCAACGGTTAGAAAACTAGCACCAGAAATTAAAGCAGATGTCAAAGATTTGTTTGGTAATTATAAACAAGCCTGTATGATTGCCGATCTCTTACTGATTAACGTCGGCGATATGGAGAAAATTGCTCACCTCTGTAAAACTAGTAAAATTGGCAAACAATTAAATAATGCGCTCGCTGTACATATCAGCGCGCTGGAAAAACTGCCTCCCTTGCTAAGGTTATATGAGGGTTGTGCTAGTCGTAATTTTTATCGTCTGGAAAACGCCAATATTATTAAACTCTACTACAACAAACCTAAAATAACTTATTTAGTGTACCCTGACTTTGATACTCAAGCTCACCCTGCCCTCAAATCAACTTTAGAGGTAGATTTACATAATCTTTCGGTTACCTATCATGATATTTCCGATGAGACTAACCCCTTAATTCTGCATCAAAAAGATGCCCTCGTTGCCCCCGATTACCCCAGTTACGAAAAGTTTGTGCGCTTAACCAAAACCGAACAAAAAACTGGCTTATTAGAAAATCAAGAAGCTATTCGCCGTCTGCATGGCTGGTTACGCTGTCTTAGAGAACACGAGGTCAAAATTGAAGGACACCAGTTATCAGTTACCAGTCATCAGTGAGCAGTTACCAATTATTCAAGTAGCAAGTAGCAAGTAGCAAGTAGCAAGTAGCAAGTAATGAGTAATGCCTAGTGCCTAGTGCCTAGTGCCTAATAGTAATCAATTCTCGCCTGAATCAATTACACGACGAATATTGAGAGTATCACTCATACTTTTTATTCTTTGGAAGATATATTCTAATTGCTGGCGATCGCGAATATCTAAACTTAAGGAAATTAGGGCTGGTTTATTAGGACTGGTTTTAACCCCAGCATTGCGAATATTAATCCCGCGATCGCTCAAGCGCGCTAAGATGTCTTTTAATACTCCCACTCGATCCATAGCTTCGATTTGGATATCTACAGGATAGGTTAGGGTTTTACCTTCTTCGTTACCAGTATTCCAATTAACGGGGATAATTCGCTCTCCAGGAATTTTATCAACATTATGACAACCTTGACGATGAATTGAAATGCCTCTGGAGCTTAAAGTTACTGCCCCAATAATCGATTCTCCAGGCAAGGGTTTACAACAGCCTGCAATATGATAAAGCATTCCCTCCACGCCGATGATCGGAGACTTACCGCTTTCCTGTTTTTCAGTCTGACTAGGTGTATAGCTAGAAATTTCTACATCTTCTTCAGTGGTAATTGTATCTGTTTCAAGTGGTTGTTGTTGTTTGACTACATCTCGCAGACGATTAACTACCTGATTTTGAGTAATTTCTCCATATCCCAAAGCTGCCAATAAATCTTCTACAGATTGATAGTTACAGCGTTGTGCTGCTATTTGCATCTGCTCAGACTTGAGTAAAGAGTCAAAGCCACTCTTACCCATTTCTTTTTCTAATAACTCTCTACCGCGCGCAATATTTTCATCACGATGCGATCGCTTATACCATTGACGAATACGGTTACGGGCTGTGGGTGAAACCACAAAGTTTAGCCAGTCTAAGCTAGGATGGCTATTTTTCTGAGTGACAATCTCGACAAGATCACCATTTTCTAGGGGTTTAGACAGTACAGACCAACGACCATTAACCCTAGCACCTTTCATGTGATTGCCAATTTCACTGTGAATACGATAGGCAAAGTCTACAGGTGTTGCTCCCTGTACTAAAGCTATTACATCACCATGAGGAGTAAAGACATAGACATCATCTTCAAATAAATTATCTTTAACGCTCTCCATGTATTCTTGAGCATCACTTAGATCTTTCTGCCACTCTAGTAGCTGACGCAACCAAGTAAATTTATTGTCTTCTGAAGATAATTCGGTATGACTCTCCCCTGTTTCCTTATATTTCCAATGAGCAGCAATCCCATATTCAGCAATATGGTGCATTTCCAGTGTCCGAATTTGCACTTCAATGGGGCGACCATTTGAGCCGACAACGGTAGTATGCAAGGATTGGTAGCGGTTAGGTTTGGGTAAACCAATATAGTCTTTAAACCTTCCTGGGATTGGTTTAAAGGCATCATGAACTACTGCTAGCGAACGATAGCATTCTTCGTTGGTTTCCACGATAATTCTAAAAGCAGCGATATCGTAGATTTGGTTAAATTCTTTTTGCTGTCGCTGCATCTTCTGATAAATGCCGTAAAGATGCTTAGGTCGCCCTTTGATCTCAATAACATTGACTTTTAGCTGTTCTAGACGCGATCGCAAGGTTTCAGCAACGTGAGCAATTCGAGCTTCACGCACCGCCCGTCTCTCGGCAATTAAGGTTTTTATTTCTTCATAAGCTTCTGGCTCTAGATATTTAAAGCATAAATCTTCGAGTTCCCACTTAAAACGACCAATACCTAATCTATTTGCCAAAGGTGCGAAAATTTCTCTGGTTTCTTGGCTGATACGCCGTTGCTTTTCTGGCTTCAGATGATCTAAAGTTCGCATATTATGTAGTCTGTCTGCTAGCTTGACCACAATTACACGGATATCCGTTGCCATCGCTAAGAACATTCGGCGAAAGTTCTCTGCTTGACGCTCAGTAGTACTGGAGAAATTAAACTTAGATAGCTTAGTAACTCCCTCAACTAGTTGGCGTACCTGTTCCCCAAACATTTCTTCGATTTCTTCGGGGGTAACATCGGTGTCTTCTACGACATCATGTAAAAAACCCGCAGCGATCGTGACGCTATCTCCGCCTAAGTCTCGTAATAACGTGGCTACAGCGATGGGATGAGCAATATAAGGCTCTCCTGATTTACGATATTGACCTTCGTGCAGTTGATAAGCAAAATTAAACGCACGGCAAATCAAACTTGCATCTGATTCTGACTGTTCTGACTGCTGATTAATTAGGCATTCCCGTAGCCAGCGAGGTAGTTTAACTTCTTCGTTGGCGCGATTTTCTATGATAGAGATAGCGGTCATAGAGCAAAAAATATAAGTAAATGTGAAAGGACTAGATATGGAAGAATTTGATGATTACCCTACTGACTTTAAAAATATTTTGTAATTTGATAATGAATATTTTGAATGCCAACCAGATATTTTGAGCATTAGAGCCTAGTCTAATTGTGCTATCTGATTGAGTATTAATATACAAAATTAACGCATTTTTTAAGAATAAAAGTCTACTTTAACCTGTTAATTTTCTTGAAAATGAAATTAGTCAAAAAGTCAAGTCCAATTATGTAGAATTTTATCTTACTATTAATTACCTTACCTCAAACTCATTAATGTTATCTACATCACACAATAGAGCATATCAGGATTTCATGACTTTGTTAACAGAGTTTAAGAATTTTTTGTTAAATTCTGCAACTCAAGTGGAGCAAGATCAAATAAAACAAGAGTTTCAGAGTCTACAGTCATGTTTTAATCAAAATATTGCTGGTCTTAACAGTCAAAACTTAGAACCTGAACTAATCCCCCGTTGGCTATCAGTACAGACAGAAATTAAGCGAGAGTTTAAACTATTGACCACAGATATCTTATTTTTAGCTGCTGCGCGTCAGAATGCCACATTAGATCAGAGAAAACAAAGCATCAGCGATCGCACTTCTAAGTTGATTGATTATTGTCAGATTATGCTCAAGGCTTAAGAAGGAGCAGAGGAGAAAAAATTGATGAAGAATTGATTAATGCTTTTAAAACGAAAAATTAGGATTGTTATAGCTATTAGCTTCATGCTCTTGTTAATATTTGTCAAGATATTACTTAATCCTTCTCCCAGATTAATTTCTGGTTTATCTACTTATATTTGTCCTGAAGCAAGATATTTTTTTAGCACAGATCAGCCTTTAATTGCACTGACAATTGATGATAGTCCTGATAATAATGACCTCGCTCCTAATACTACTGTAGAGATTTTAAAAGTTTTAGCTCGATATCAGGTTAAAGCAACTTTTTTTATTATTACTAATAAAGCTCAAGCTAATCTTCAGATAATTAAAAATATTGTAGAACAAGGTCATGAATTAGGTAATCACTTAACCAAGGATCAATCAAGTATTAAACTAGGCGAGCAATTCGAGACTAAATTTAGGCAAGCAGATCATTTTTTAACTCAATTTACCCCTATTAATTGGTTTCGTCCTGGTCATGGTTGGTGTAATGCTCAAATGACCGAGATAGTCAAAAAATATAATTATCAAATTGTTTTGGGTTCAATTTGGTCATATGATACGGCTATACCATTCTCTAGGTTTTCTAGTTGGTATATTCAACGTAATACGCGCTCTGGCTCGATAATTATCTTGCATGATAGTGGAGATCGGAACAATCTTAGAGGTAAAAATACTCTCAAAACGTTAAACTTAATTATTCCCCAATTACAACAACAAGGCTATCATTTCATTACCCTTTCAGAATTAGAACTGCTAGCACAAAAAACAACAATTAAATCTTTTTAAGATTAAAAAATGTAGCTGATAGATTAAGGAAGATCGAAGAAAAATCAAGAAATAAATAGAGCCATGATAATATTCTGCCAATAATTTAATTGGAGCAAGAGACAAGAGTGAGTCGATTACTAATACGTCTAGCTATTGGCGTAATCTTCGCTATTTTTGGGTTATTTAATTATTACACTAATGTTAGTGAAAATCCTATTACTGGAGAGAGTCAGAGAGTCCAGCTTACCCCAGAACAAGAGGTAGTTATTGGTCAGCAATCTGCACCCCAAATGGCAGCCCAACACGGTGATTTATATCCAGATCAACTTTTACAAAACTATATAGATCAAGTAGGAAATCGCATCGTCCAAAATTCAATAGCCAAAAATTCTGCCTATCCCTTTGATTTTCATCTATTACGAGATCCAGAAACAATTAATGCTTTCGCTCTTCCTGGAGGACAAGTATTTATTACCGCAGGTTTGTTTAGACGACTCAATTCCGAAGCTCAGTTAGCAGGAGTCTTAGGTCATGAAGTTGGTCATGTAATCGGTAGACACGGTGCGGAACATTTAGCCAAACAACAGTTGGGAAGTGCTTTAGTTAACGCCGTGGGAATTGCAGCCAGTGATAGTCCTCAGAGTGGTAGACAGGCAGCTATTTTGGCACAAGCAGTCAATCAGATGGTCAATCTTAAGTATGGCAGAGAAGACGAATTAGAAAGCGATCGCCTGGGATTTCAATTTATGACCGAAGCTGGTTACAACCCTGTGGGAATTCTAGAGTTAATGCAGATTCTCAATTCTGCTAGAGGCAGTGCAGGAGGACAACCAGAATTTATGAGTACCCATCCTAACCCCGAAAATCGTATCGGGAAGTTAACTGCCATTATCAATCAAGAGTATCCTAATGGAGTTCCTGGCGGATTAGAAGAAGGGAAAGAACGCTTTTCTCAAGTATTAGGAAGTCGTTTTTAATATAAGCTTTAAGCTCTAGGCTATAAGCTATAAGCTTTTTAAGTTTAAGTTGAGCGGATGATTAAATTTAGAATTTTAGAATTATGGATATAACTACTATTTATTGGTTGGTTTTAGCACTAATGGCGGTGGGAGTGATTGGCTCAATTATTCCTGGGCTACCTGGCAGTAGTCTTATTTTGGTTGCTATTGTAATTTGGAGTGTTGCGACTGGTTTTGCAGGTATTGGTTTACCTATGATTTTGATTTTTGCCGTTTTGATTCTTAGTGCTGGTGTGGAATATCTAGCTGTGTATTTTGGAGTTAAACAGGCTGGGGCAAGTAAATGGAGTCAGTATGGTGCGATCGCAGGGATGGTTGTCGGCTTTTTGGGCTTATTACCAGCTTTACCCCTTGGAGGGCCGTTATTTGGAGTGTTAATCGGTGCAGTATTAGGAGCATTTATCGGCGAATATCTCTATCGTAGTAACTTAGATTCTCGTGAACGTCTGCAACAAGCTTTAAAAGCTAGTACGGGTATTGTTGTCGCCTCGATTATTGGCAATGTGATTGAAGCCTTATTAGCTGCTTTGGCGGTAGCGATCTTTATTTATTCCACTTGGTCTTTGGTTTTTATTAATTAGTTAATTGTTGATTACTGATATTAGTTTCTAGTTTCTAGTTTCTAGTTTCTAGTTTCTAGTTTTTAGCTTTTTTGCTACTTGCTACTTGAGGGCGCGATAATCTATGTCTCCTAACTTAACTTGGTACGGCTATAAATCGATATTTTGAGTATGGAAAACAATATGGATATTGCCTTAACAATTCATCTAGAAGTACAAAAAAATAAATCTAATGCTTACAAAAAAAGGCTGGGATATATTTACGGGGGATTATGGGCGATCGCTTAGATTTGTCATGCTTGGCTGTCTATCAATTAGCAAAGTTTCGGCATAATTCTTGCAACTTGGGCATTAATTGAGCAAAAGCTACTCCACGATGACTAATTTTTCCCTTTGTTTCTCTAGACATTTCGGCAAAAGTCTGTTGTTGAGACGGGACATAAAAAATCGGATCGTAACCAAAACCACCACTCCCACGAGGAGAAAGTAATATTTCCCCTGCACACATTCCCTCTGTTTCTAAAGCAATGCTACCATCAGGACTAGCGATCGCTACGGCACAGATAAATTTTGCCTGTCGATTATCTGTATCTCCTAACTCTTGTAATAAACGATTAATCCGATCTTGGTCTGTTTTGCCATAACGAGCAGAATATAACCCTGGCGCACCATTAAGAGCATCTACCGCCAAACCAGAATCATCCGCGATCGCCCATTCTTCCACAGCCTTTGCTACTTCTGAAGCTTTAAGACGAGCATTAGCAATAAAAGTAGTTCCTGTTTCTTCTATATCCAAATCCGCAGGTTTAAGTTCCAACTGCCAAGGCAAACCTATCAGATACTCCTGCATCTCCTTTAACTTACCAGGATTCCCCGTAGCGACTACCAACTTTTTCATAAATCATTTTGGATTAACTGAACTGATGACTGATGACTGATGACTGATGACTGACTAAGAATTCGCCCAATCCCTCGCCCACTCTAAAACTTGGCGTACTTCTGGCATGGTGGCAGCTTGACAATAAAGACGTAATACTGGCTCTGTGCCACTAAAACGAATTAACAACCAGGTAGTATCATCCATTCTAAATTTGTAGCCATCTACATCGAGACAATCAATTACAGGTTTGCCTGCTATTGCTTTGGGAGTATCGTTTTGTAAACGTTCCAATAATTTAGATCGTACATCCATACTAGCCAAGGGCAAATCAATGCGATCATAGACAGCCGTAAAATTGGTTTTTTGCTGTAGTCGAGCATATATCGCACCTAAGTCTTCTCCTGACTCTACCACCGCTTCTAAGACATAGAGAGCCGATAATAGGGCATCTCGTTCGGGTATATGAGTACCGTAACCAATTCCTCCCGATTCTTCACCACCAATCATCACTTCAGCTTGTAACATTCTGTCGCCAATGTATTTATAACCTATAGGGGTTTCATAAACAGAACGTCCATAAAACTCAGCCAAACGGGGAATTAAATCTGAACCACTGACAGTTTTGACAATTTCTCCTGTAAAGCCCTTCCTTTCTGCCAAGTGTTCAATCAAAATCGGGATTAATACTTGCGAACTAAGAAAATTACCTTCTCCATCTGCCCCTGCTATGCGATCGCTGTCCCCATCAAATACAAGTCCGACGCGGATACTATCAGGATATTGTTTTGCTCCTTCTTTAATCGCACGGAAAAAATCAGGCAGATACTTAGGTAAAGGTTCGGGTGCGCCACCACCAAACAAAGGATCGCGATCGCTATTTATTTCTTCTACAGGACAACCCAAAAGACGCTCTAAACCTGTAGCTGCTGCACCGTGCATTACGTCTACATATACTTTGAGTTTACCTGAAGCGATCGCTTCTTTAATAGCTGTAATATTTACTTTCTGTTGCAATCCCTGACAATAACTAGCCCAAGGATCAAATTTGGCAAGGTTTCCTGGTTTTTCAGATGGAGGCAGAGTCTGACCAATTCTTGCTTCAATTTGTTCAGTAATTTCTAGTGGTACAGAACCACCAAAAGCACTTTTAACTTTTAATCCCAAATAAGTAGCAGGGTTATGAGATGCCGTCATCACAATTGCTCCCAGGGCATTATGTGCCTTTGCTGCCCAACTAAAAGCAGGAGTAGGGGCATAACACTCAGATAACAAAACATCAAATCCTGCTTCTTGTATAGCTTCCGCAGCTACCCTAGCAAAGTCTTCTGCCATAAAACGGCGATCATAACCAACAATTATTGTTTGATGAGTCGCAGTACTACCATAATTATCTGCTAAAACTTTAGCTGCCAAAGGAGCTAACATGGCAACTCGCTCAAACGTAAAGTCAGCAGCTATCACTCCGCGCCAACCATCTGTACCAAACTTAATTGGATTAACAGTAAAAGCCATAGAACCAAGAATTTGACAACTTAAAATAACATCTTCCAGATTAACTTTTTATCACTGCTTTGGAAACCTGCAAAGAATTACAAAAGACCTATTCTTAAAAATATAGCAGTCTTATTGGAATTGTTAATTAATTGATGAGGGCAGGCAATAGTCAATCTTGCCTATCTAAAATCTCTATTTCTTCTGATTCAATTTTTGGCTGCAATTCTAAATATTGTAACAAATCTTTTAATCTCATTCTTTCAATGTAAGGCCAACCACCTTTTTCTTCAATATTTCTGACAAATTGATATAAATCATGGCGAGTTTGGGGTAAAGCTGCTTCAAAAAACTCTACTCGAATTTGGCGATGGATTGCTTCTAAGTCCCGTAACAAAGACAATAAAAATAGACTATCGTTCCGATGTTTCTGTGCTAAGACAAGAAGATCTTTGGCTGTGTTTTTCAATACGCTATCTGAATCAATAGAATTAATGTCTTGATCTTGAGTCATCTGCCAAATACAGTAAAAATGAACTTTGTCTACTTTATCCAAAATCTACCCTGATCTTAAACTTATTTCAATCTGCTTGTCTGCGAAATCAGTAATTATGTAGTTTCAACTTATGAGATTTTTGTCGGATTTAATTATTGGTAGTCCTTATTTGGTAGAGTAGATAGCATCTATAAAAATGGCTAAATTCTTAAGAAGAGCCTATTTGCAACATCTTTCGCGCTCGATGTTAAATTTAAAATTGACCAAATGAAGTTGACCATGAGATACCGTACAATTATTGCTAGTTTACTAGCACTGTGCTTGGGAGTACTAACAGCCTGTAGTGATTCTAGTAATGTCAGTAGAAGCGAATTGACTTACGACGATATTGTAAACACTGGAATCGCTAATACTTGTTTAGAGTTACCCGATAGTAGTCGTGGTACTATCCCGATTAAAGCAGGTGATAGCTATACTATTAAAGATTTATGCCTAGAGCCTAGAGAATTTTTCGTTAAAGAAGAACCAGTTAGTAAACGTCAAAAAGCTGAGTATATTCAAGGTAAATTATTAACTAGATTTACTTCTAGTCTTGATCAGATTGAAGGTAAAGTTGATGCTAATGATGATGGTACTCTGACCTTTACCGAATTAGGTGGAATTGACTTCCAGCCAGCTACTGTTTTATTACCTGGTGGCAAAGAAGTTCCTTTCCTGTTCACTATGAAGAAATTTACTGGTAGTACTAAAGCAAGTGCTGATTCGATTAATACTTCGACTGATTTTGAAGGGGAATTTACTGTTCCTTCTTATCGAGGACAGGTTTTCTTAGATCCTAAAGGACGTAGTTTGGCTAGTGGTTACGATAATGCTGTAGCCTTACCTGGACGTGCAGATGATACTAAGTTTTCTAAAGCAAATGTCAAGGAGTTTGTTTCCCGTCAAGGCAAAATGTCTCTTAATGTCACTAAAATAGACAGCGACACTGGAGAAATTGCTGGTGTGTTTGAAAGCGAGCAACCTTCTGCTACTGACTTGGGTGCAGAAGAACCAGAAGAAGTTAAAGTTCGTGGCATTTTCTATGGCAGAGTAGAATCTAACGCCTAATTATTTAGCTATCTGAATTTACTGATTAGTTTTTTAGTAAAGAAATAAGATAATCACTTTGGGGCATGAAGCCCCATTTTTTATGACTATACATAGTGTTTTTTGTGGCTATAAATACAATATTAACCTAATTTTTTAACTAGTAAAAATACTCTTTTTGTAAGTAAGTACACACAATATTAATAAAATATTAAGTATAAATAACGTCTTGATATAAACTTGATAAACCAGAAATCGTAGAAATGCTGTTGTGTCGCTAGAGAGTTAAGAATAAGCTAAAAATATCGCAAAAACAAATTAATTAACATTCAATTATTTATTTGTTTTAAATCATATATTGCTCTCTATCCAGTAATTCTAGGAATTAAGTTTAATGACAGCTTGTGTTAATAAAAATAATATTAAAATAGACAGTCTTTATTTGTTTCAACAATATCAGCAACAACAAACAACTGATGTTCGTAATCAGATTATGGAGTTGAACTTTGGCTTGGTAAAAAAAGAAGCTTATCATTGGATGAATCAATGCAATGAAAGCTATGAAGACCTATTACAAGTTGGTTCAATAGGATTAATTAGAGCAATTGAACGTTTTGATGTTGAAAAAGGAAATGCTTTTAGTTCTTTTGCAATTCCTTATATCCGAGGAGAAATTCAACACTATTTGAGAGATAAAAGTTGTACTCTCAGAATTCCGAGACGCTGGCTAGAGTTAAGACAACAATCGATCGCTTTTATTCATAATTTTCGAGAAGAGTATCATCGTCAACCGACTAATTCCGAAATTGCTAAATATTTAGAAATTCCTCTCAAAGAATGGCAAGATATTAAACTTGCCTATCAAAACCGTCAACCGTTAAGCTTAGATGTTTCTGTTAACAATGACCTGGAAAATCAAACTAGCCTCTGTGATTTGGTTGCCGATCCTAAATATCGCAGCTTTCAGTTGGCTTATGAAGATCGAGTTCGTTTACAACAATCTTTAGCTCAATTAGAAGATCGCACCAGAAACGTTCTAGAATTTGTCTTTTTACACGATTTAACTCAAAAAGAAACTGCCCAAGTATTAGGAATTAGTGTGGTAACTGTTTCTCGTCAACTTAAAAAAGGTTTGAATTTATTAAAGAAGAAAATGATTGATGATAGTACAGACTTTTAAAATAAACATTTACAGCATTCTAAGGAAAAGAAATAACCCTATTTTCTTTATAACTTCCTTAGTAAAACACCAGTACCAAGCTAAATAACCGCTTTATTATCTACTTTTATTCCTTGAATATTCTTTAATCGATACTACGCTCAAATAAAATTTATTTACCGTTAAGTATCTTCTGAATCAACTTGACTCAAATTAGCTCGAATTAGCTTAATTTGCTAACTTATGTAAGGGTTGTTTTTTAGTACCTCTGGGAGTCTTAGATACCTTCAGGAGACTAAAATTAATCCTTTACTAGTTAACGTATCCTGAAAAACGTAATATAAAACGTATTACGTTTTAGAAATGCCTACGCTTAAACTTGCATCCTTTGAATCGTTGGGCAAACCAGCAAAATAGCTAAAAGCTGCCATAGCAGAAAAAAGGATAGGTAGGTAAGTATGTATCTGGAGAACGTAATATGAATTATATTACGTTCCCTAGAAATGCCCATAGCTAAAGGATGCACTTCTGAGAGCGATCGCTTTAGCTACGAGTGATTAAATTAGTCTAGATTAAATACTCAAGGTTGCTTCGCACGTATTCAATCCGCTTCCTATCCTTTGGGGGAAAATTAGTTTCTCTGCATCATATTTGGCTATTCATGCAGTGAAAAAACTCGTTAATTATCCAAACTATTAATTGATACCTCTTAAGTCTCTTTAAACTGCATTTAACACTGGCTAATTACATTATTGAAAAGCAATGAACTTAAGGTTTTAAATAGTAGCTTGTTTGTCAATAGAAGCAAAAACCTTGTTTAAGCATTCTTGCCAGAAAAAGAATCTTTCAGTTCTATTTTTAGTAGCATTTTTGGGTGAGATACTCATAGATTTATCTCGAAAGTCTATACCATTCAAAGCAGCTTTTGCTAAAGCATTAGCAATATTTTTAACTGGTAGATTACCATGAATTTTATCTTGTCTTAAATCAGCTAATTTAGTAAATAGCTCTTGTGCTTTTTTTCTTTTAAATTCAGCTTCGTATCTAACAAAATATCTGTGCTTAGTGTAGATTCTAATAAATAACTCAGAAAGTCTTGAACCTATACCTAAAGTACCTACAAGCTGATTATCAACGATGTCTAAATAGCTATCATCAATAACTTTAAAGCCAAAATTATAACCATACAGAAAAGCTACTATCATCTCAGGTACAGGGAATAGCTTACGTGAATAATCGTCTATAGCTACGTCTAGACGATGGCATTTAAGCTTCCAATTACTGTTTAGGTAGTTAATTACCTTTTGTTGTTCTATGAGGCTTAAATTGGCAAAATAAGCACCTGTAAAGTCAATCATGATGTCATAGACGTATCTAGTATTTAAGCCTGTATTTTTAGCCCTTTTTGTGCAACCTAAGACTATTCCTGATTGAGAGATTGTTCTGTTTTGGTATTTCTTACTCTTAGGCATCTTAGGGTCAGGATGCCAAGGTTTATTTATAGTTTTAGTTTCTACCTCTGAGAATAAAGAATAAAAGAGTATATCAAAAGATTTAGAATTTAAATTTCTACTACTTACACGAAGATAATCTAAGTGAATAGTAATAGTTTTTAACGTTATTTGTGAGTTAGAAAGAAGAGGTAGAAGAGAAGTAAAGCTATTAGTAGTAAGAGTTAGAGTATTATGAAGATCTAACTGGGTATTACTGGGTATTACTAGGGGAATTTGAAGTAGCTAAAAGTTGCTGGTTGCTATTTTGAGTATTTAGACTTATCATGATTGTTGATTCAAAGTGAGTCCTTTTAGACAGGGCTTATTTTTTTTTGCCTATTTACTCAAGACTGGTATTAATGTACTGTTATAGCTGGTTATTTTCTAGGTGTCGAAGAAGCGTTTTTGGGGGTTGCCAAATTTCGACCCCTAGGGTTCTGTATTGTATGTGAAACGATGTAAAAGTTGATAAACTTAGCTTTCAGTAATTTATTTATGAAGCTTTAAAGTTGATATTTTTCTCTACTAAATATCTATCCATAGACTTTTATCAATAAGTCAGAATTAAATCAAATTTTAAGCAAAGCTAGTAGGCGCATCTGGAAAACGTAATATAAAACGTATTACGTTTTTAGAATGCCCTTATGTACTGGACAAAAAAATACCTGATGGGAAGTTGATAATTAGGCATTTTTGCGAACATCCCCTTGAGGCGAATATATCGAGATTATACGTCTTCGCTCCCGTTCGTCCAGTATCTCCGCTATGCTACGACCCTACGGGCAAGTACTTGACTAACTCTCACTTCGACTATTTTTGATATCTGTTCCGCCTCAGAGAAATATCATAACTGAGTATATATGCGTCCTATAGGGCGTAAATTGTTTTAACAAGGATTTGGTACTTCTGTTCTTAAGGCTTGAGTAAGGGCAGATAAAAGCTGTCTGAAGACAATTATGGTATATACTACCAATAAGCTTATATACTCAGAAAATAACTGTATTGTGCTGAGATGGCAGGATAGCTGTTAGTTGATGCTAATAAAAATCGCGCTACCAAAAAGTAACGCGACAATCGTAAATGGCTAAAAGACGTGGTTAAAAGCTAACATACGAAACTATTTTGAGTTATCTATTTTTGACCTCTGCTTTCTTCGATAGTTCGGTACGCTAAAAGTTCAGCTTTAAGCATTTTATTCTCAGTTTCTAAGGCTTGGTTTTTAGTTTTCAAAGCCTCAATTTCATCCCTAAGTATTTCTTCTTTGGTGCGTCTTTCTTGTTGTTTTGAGATGCCTTCTATCATCCCTTGTAATTTAACTTCGTCGCTCATGTAACGCAAATAATTATCGCTGTTCATTTGTAGCGAGTGTCCTAGGCTATGAGCTAAAGTTACAGGTTTGTAGCCTAGAAGATGCCCTCTGTGATTATAAGCGTAGCGCAAATCGTGAGGGGTAAAGCCGTATTGATGTCTTTTAAACCACCGACAAGCAAGGCTTGTGCAATTATAACCACCTTTACCTATCCCTGTTCTTCCTAACGGATTTTTTATAACAGGTAGATTAAGAGACTGCAATAGGTTAAATTCTTCTATCCAGTTATGTCCTTCAGGGGAAAGTGGCGCAGCCATCCTATAACCTGTCTTAGTATTGTGTTTAATGCACAAAATATAGATTGTATTGCTTGGGTCAAGAATAGCTGGAATCACTATATCATCAGCTTGGCGTTGTACTAGTATCTCGTCATCTTCGCCATCATCAACCGCTACCCAGTCACCATTTTTTATAGTTACTGGTTTATCCCAGTTAGCTATGTGCCAAGCTTCATGTATGCGTAAGCCGTAAGTAGCTAATAGACCGTATAAAAACTGCCATTGAGGATATCTGTAGCGGTAGCCTTGAGCGCACCTAGTAGGGGGAGTAAACCCTGTCTCGTACACTTCAATGATTCGCCTGTCACTGGGAACATTGCGCTTACTACGCTTAGGCTTATTATTGGCTTTATAATCTTTGATCACTTCTTTGTAGTCGGTGATATTAAAATACTTTAAGAATCCTACTAGTCCGTTAAGCAACTGAGTCCTAGTCTGACTATTATTTTTGCTCAATTCAATGATTTGCCTAATCAAAAGCAGAGACAAAGGCTTGTCTAGGTCAGCTAAAACTTTTTCTGTCTGTCTGCAACTACTGTACCAATCACCTTCTGTATTTTTGTTGTCTTTCCTTTGCTTGAAGTAGTGTTTTTTATAAACCTCTACCATCTCTTTACAAGTGAGTACTTCAGTTTTTTCCCTGACATCCTTACCGATTAAAGCGTTAAACCAATCCCAGGTAAATGTATTCGCTACTAGTTGACCTGTAACCAGTTGAGCTATCTTTTCAGCTTCTTCTATGTCTTTAGCACTAACAGAAATACCCCCTAAGCCTACGTTTTTCTGGGGGTTGCCGTTCCCGTCATTAAAGCTGAACTGAAGTGACAGAGAGGTTTTTTTGGCAACGATTTTAGCCCTCTTTCCTCTTCTGCCTATTTGGTCAAGTCTTTCGTTAGCTTGGTTTACTAATCGTTTGACATGGTATCCGCCATCGTTAGGAAGCTGTTCTGACGAGAGTTTTTTCATTCCTTAGTTTTTCCTTAAAATTAGTATAGTATTATGTTTGTCGGGACTTAAAAGCAGCTTAAAGCAAGAATACCATATTATTGTAATTTATTAAAGAAATCAATGGCACAAGAAAACACTTAGTTTTTAACCTCTGGCTGATCTGAAAATCAACTGTTATCTTGGAATCTGAATTGTTTGGTTAAATATTAACGAGGTAATCTTCATTGACCCTTGAATAATTATTATGAATAAAACTGTATTGTTGATATTAACTGGGATGTTAGCATTCTTGGCTACAGGTTGTTCGATGTCTTCTGATGTTGCTGATAGCAAAAAAGAACTAGAAGAAAATGCTGCCAAACCAACTCCAGTTCAAATTGATACTCCAACAACTCAAACTAATGAGACAGAAGCAGGAGAATTTGCCGATTTAGATGCGGATAAGAAGACTGAACCTGTGCAAAAAATTGCAGCTTTGATTCCTCCGACTAATCCTGAGGTTAGAGTTAGAACTAGTGTCCGTGGCAGACAAGATCCTTTTGCTCTAGTAAGTTTGACACCTAAAATTAAAGTTGAGCCAAAAGAAGTAGCTAAACAGCCAACCAGCACACCTATTCGTCCTACTGAAGAACAAAATTTCCGTCCAAGCGAAGATTCTTTTACGCCTCCTGTGGAAGTTTTTGATCCTACCTTAGCTAAAAATGTCATTATCTCAGGTTTATACGAAGCTAATGGTAGAACTAAATTAATTGTCCAAGAATCAGAAGAAAGCAGCAGTCGTTATGTTGATATAGGAGAACGTATAGCTGATGGTCAAGTATTGGTTAAATCCGTAAATACAAATTATTCTCCTACTCCTTTGGTTACTCTAGAACAATCGGGAGTTGAAGTATCAAAAACCATTGGTGAAGTTCCAGAGGGGACTAATATATAAAGAATAGTAAATCAAATTCAAAACCCAAAATAATACCAAAGAGCGATCGCGGAATTTTTTCCTCGATCATTTTTGTGTCTGAGCGACTCTCCTAAACAGAAATAAGTTTATAAAATAGTTAAGTAGGTTTAGGATTATTGACTTAAGCGAAAAAACATCATGAGTAAGAAAGCAGAATTGCTAGAGGCGATCGCTGGTAAAAATCGCGGTTTGCTGGCTAATGAGATTGATAATGTTCGAGTTCTTTCGGCAATTCACCAGTTAGAAGATACTAATCCTACTCCCAAACCTTTAGACGCCAAAGATTTACTTAATGGTGATTGGCGTTTGTTGTATACAACTAGCAAAGGGATTCTTGGTTTAGATCGCTTTCCCTTATTTAAGTTAGGACAAATCTATCAGTGTATTCGTGTCTCGGAAGCCAAAGTATATAACATCGCTGAAATTATCGGCTTACCGATGTTAGAAGGTTTAGTTAGCGTCGCTGCCACTTTTGAACCTGTTTCAGAGCGTCGAGTAAATGTGATTTTTGAACGCTCAATTATTGGCTTGCAGCGTTTGTTTGGCTACAATAGTCCAGGAAAATTTATTGAGCAAATCGAATCTGGTAAGAAATTTTTGCCTCTTGATTTTAAAATTGACCGAGGAGAACAAAAAGGCTGGTTGGATATTACCTATTTAGATCAAGATATGCGAATTGGTAGGGGAAATAAAGGTAATATTTTTGTTTTGACTAAAGAAAATTTTTAGCTTAGTTTTAAGGCTGGTGATGGTTGTGATCTTACTAATAAATCCTGTTAAGATAGACCATTTAAGAGTTATGTAAAGGAAGAAGGACGAAGATTTAGCCTAATTAAAACTCCTGACGTAAAAGTGGGTTTTCGATCGGCGGATTTCATATTATCTCTTAAACTAACAATTCCAGTAAAAGTTATTATGACTCTTACTGGAATTTTTTTAAACTTCTTTTGAAAGCTCATATTTTATTTATAGAAATCAGCAGCCTTAATCGTCTAGACTTCATTGATTACAAAGCCTGACCGATTTTTGGCTCAATACCAGCCAGTAAACGCTGGATATTAGTTTTGTGACGTAAAATCACATATATTCCAGCTACACTAGCGAAAATTGTATAGGGTAGAGGTTGATTGAGAGCTACCATCAAAATATTTACAGCGATCGCTCCACAAATCGAACTCAAAGAAACAATCCGAGAAATACCCAAAATCATACCAAAACTAGCTAAAGTTCCCAACGCTACCACAGGATTCATGACTAATAAAACTCCCAATGTGGTGGCTACAGATTTTCCACCTGTGAAATTGAGCCAAATGGATTTACTATGCCCAATAATGGCACTTAAAGCTGTGGCGGTAATTAACCAAGAATGCCAGTTAGCAGAGAATAATCCACCAGGAGCGAGAGAATAAACAAGATTAACTAAAGCAAGTGCCAAAGAACCCTTAAGTAAATCGATCGCCAGTACAGCTAGTGCTGCTGACTTGCCCACCGTTCGTAAAATATTCGTTGCCCCAGTCGAACCAGAACCATGCTCTCGAATGTCAATTCCCTTTAAATAACGTCCAACTGCGTAGCCAGTGGGAATTGATCCCAATAGATAAGCAGTAAGAATCAGTAATGTACTAACAGCAAAATTCAACACCATAATCTCTTCCCAGATTGAAATATTTAGGATCAGTTTAACGGCTTTTCGCAACAAAAAAAATACTTAAGCAAATTAATTTTTATCAATATAAATAATTAGAGGATGTTGGTTTGCTAGTGGAGGCAAAAGCCAGCCAGAGAGGGAATTTCAAGACAGATAAGTTTAATAATTCTTCTGTCTCGTCAACGATAATTACAGGTAATAATTTGTCTTGTAGGAGACGTTCTGCTCGCTGTACTAAAATCTCAGGGGAATCAAATAGTACTACACCACGATTAGTACCAAAATTGTTACGGGAGATGCCCAAGCAATCTTGTAGTCCTTTACGCCATTCTCCTAGGTTTTCAGGAGTATCGGTCAAAACCAAAACTCGACAGCGATCGCTATATAGATTATAAAGAATCGAAATTACTGCTGAAGCTACTAAAATGTTTTGTAAACGACTCCCCATACTATCTATAGCACCTCGTCCACCTTGCACAAAGAACCAATCCTGAACTCTTTTGGCATGAATTGGTTCAAAAGTACGGCGTAGCTGCCAAGGAGAGCCATAATAATCAGGGCTATTGCGATATTTATCTACTAACTGGCGAATACGTCTGCTTTGCTCGGCAAAAGTTGGTTCAGAAAATTGAGTTGGAGATGCTTGTGGAGATACACTGTTAGATCTATCTCTTATGTTTCTGTCTCTGCTTCTGATTCTATCTCCTTCTTCTCTTCTAGGATTTTCTCGACTTCTAACTCTTTCTGGACGTTCTCTATTTCTCGGTGCAGAATCTGTTGTGCGAACTAATTCTAATTTATCCGCAGCCCTAGCCAAATCCTGCAAACTACCAACTAAATAATCTTTAAATCCTTGAACCCTAACTGCTAATTCCTGAGATGAGCCAGCAAAGTTACTTCGCATTTCCTGATTAATTCTTTCCTTACGGCGTTCTAGCTTTTCAATTTCAATTTGTAGAGTCATTTTGCGCTCTTGTAATTCTCTTGTTCCTTCTGCCAAGAGTCGTCCTATATTTTCCTGAACTGCTTGTAGCTGTTGTGATAATAATTGTTCTTTATGTGCCTTAAGGTTTTCAATTTCCTGATGTAATGCTGCTTCTTGCTGTTCTAGTTGCACAATTTCGTCGTTGGTGACTACAGTTGGTTTTTCTGTCTGGGCAACATTAGCAACAGATAGATCTGTCTCAGATTCGTCTAACCAACGATCTACAGTAAATTCAGGTTCAGCTTCAGAGTCTTCTGGTGATGATGTAACTTGCTCCTTAGAATCAGCAGCATCCGCTGTTGTAGTAACTTCTGGCGATGGTTCTGATTGAGTTGATGGAGATAACTCTATAGTTTCAGATAGATTTAGTTCAGGAGATTGAGCTTCCACTGAGTCTAATTCTACTGTTGTTAATTCCAACTCTTCAATTTCTGCTTCGGTTTGTGGCTCAACAGTAACATCAATTATTTCTTCTTCTAACCACGCATCGCTCATACTATCTAGCTTAGTTTCAGAAGTAGATGCTTGTGATAATTGCTCTGGTTGTTGTTCGTCTTCCAACTCAATCGGTTCAAAATTTGTCTGATCAGATTCGGGAATAGGAGGGTTTTCAGAATTCATGAGAACGCCAAAATAAATAATATATAAAGTTTTTAGGGATTTAGAAATTGTAGATTAGCAAATAGACATGGCTTTAATCAATAAAGCTTTAATTATCGATTATGGATGCAATTTTCAAGGTTTTAGCTGATTACTGGTCGATTGAGCGAGGATAATGTTGATTAAGACAAGCTACTAAGGTTTGAGGGTCAAAAATAATAGGTAGAAAATGAATGCTATTAACTTCCTTGAAATAAAACAAAATGGGAATTGGCGACCAAAAAATCTCCCAGTTTAGCCATTCACTATAGGGGAAACTGCGAATTATCTTGCCAGAACGTAGCACATTCAAAGCCTGCTCGGTAAACTCCAATCGAATTAAAACTGTTTGTATTGTTAAAAACAAACCTAATAGGCCAATTACGACTGCTAACCACAGCGAAACCAAAGCTAAACCAGCAGCACTGATCAGCAACACCAGCGGAATTTTAAAGTTTGGTGCTAGTTTAACGACTGCGGTTGAATTTTTGGCTTCGGTATTAATGGTCATTTAATTAATTATTGATACTTAACATCTAGTTTCTATTTTACAACGACCCAAATTATAGCTTTTACCTAACTACTTACTTCTAATCTTAGTTAATTAAGAAACTGACGACCTAAACCTTGGAACATTAACCAAGAGAGAAAAAAGTTAGAAATAAAAATAGCAATCAGAGCCATAACTACTGCTGTAGTTGTAGATTCACCGACTCCCTTAGCTCCGCCTGTGGTAGTTAAACCCCAATTACAGCCGATTACAGCAATTAACCCCCCAAAAATCACGGCTTTGATTAAAGCACTGACTAAATCCCAGGTTTGCAGAAAGGTTTGTATAGATTCCAAAAAAGTTGCTTGAGAAATATTATAGATAACATGAGAAACCATAATTCCACCAATCAAGCCCATCACTAGAGAAATCATAGTCAACATTGGTAACATCAGACAGCAGGCGATTAGGCGAGGAATTACCAGATAGTCGATTGGATCACTTCTCAGCACATAAAGAGCATCAATTTGTTCGGTTACTTTCATAGTCCCGATTTCGGCTGCAAATGCTGAACCAACTCTAGCAGCTAGTACAACCGCAGTTAAGACGGGGGCTAATTCTCGACTCAAGGCTAAAGCTAGTACTCCACCAATTGCTTGAACTGCACCAAAATTGAGAAACTCGCGAGCAACCTGAATTGTAAATACCATGCCCACAAAAGTAGCAGTAATTAAAGCAATCATCAAAGAATCTGGCCCCACTATTGCCATTTGTTCTAAGGTATTACGACGATTGATTTTTCCCTGTAGTAAGTGAACGACAACTTGTCCTGTTAAAAATAAAGCTGCGAATGAACGCTGTAACCAAATTTGAATTCCATTGTTGGAGATTCTACTACTCATTAATTAAAAGGATGAAGGATGAAGGATGAAGGATGAAGGATGAAGGATGA